>SZOV01000005.1 GCA_030263375.1 Deltaproteobacteria bacterium PRO3 | reverse complement strand
AATAGGCCGCGCCGCCGGCGGTCAGTCGCGCGCCGATGCCGTGGGCATACCAGGGCAGGCGGCCCTCGGCCGCCAGGCCGGAGAGGCGCCCCAAGGTCGCGCCGCCGGCCAGGCGCCCGACCAGGCCCGCGCCGAGCATCGGAACGATCACGCGCCAATCGGTCGCTCCTTGGCAGAAACGGGAGAGCAGGAATTCGCTGCGTACGCCGAAGGCGCCGCCCTGATAGGCGGAGAGCTCGGCGGAGGCTTTGCGCCGCAGGCCTTCCGGGCCCTCGGCGCCGGCCAAGGAGACGAGGATCTCTTGCGCGGCGAGATCGCGGCCCTCGGCGCGGAGCCGCAGCGCGGCCGCGAGCAGGCCCTGCCCTTGGAGCTGGGGATCGGATTCTTTCCCCAGTTCTTGCAGGGTCGGGACCAGCCAAGACGGGGCCGCGGATCCGCGCAGGACCGCCGTCGCGGCGAGCTTGCGCGCGAGGTTGCGATCGAGGGCGCCGGCCTCGCTTGGCGAGGCATGTGCGCTCGCCGGGCGAAGCGAGGCCCCGCGGTTCAAAAGGGAATTAGACGGAGTCATGGGACATCCCGTTCCAAATACGTCGAAATTTTATGGGGAAAAATAAAGTCAAGGTCGCGCGCCGCTGCGCGCAGCCACCCGATGTGAGCCCCCCATTTGTGTGCCTTATCGACGGCAGGCCGCCGAGGTTGTTGGATAAATCACATTTTTTACGCATTGCGCAAGGGGTTAGGCGAGGCCGGGCTAGCGCTTCTTGCTACTATATATTGGGCCTGCGAGGGTGTGCCTCCGATGGTGTGCTCAGGGCTTGAGCAGGACCTTCCCGAAATTCTGGCGGGCGTGCAGGTAGGCGTGGGCCTCGGCGGCCCGCTCCAGGGGAAAGGCCCGGTCCACCGTGGGGCGCAGTTTTCCCTCCGCGATCAAACCCAAGATATCCTTCATCGCCCGGGCCAGGGCCTCGCCGCGGTCCCAGAGGTGTCCCAGGTTGAAGCCCATGACGCCGCGGTTTTCGTTGAGCAGGGCGAGGGGCTTGAAGCTGGGCATGCGCCACATCCCCTTCGCGACGGCGAGGAGGCTGCGTCGCTCCGAGCTGCTGAAGCTGGAGATCCCGAACATCATCAGTTTGCCGAGGGCTGCCAGACAGCGGTAGCTCTTGCGGTAGGACTCGCCGCCGACCGCGTCCAGGACAATCTCGACGCCGCGGCCGCCGGTGAGGCGCCGGACCTCGGCCTCGAAGTCCTGGCGATGGTAGTCGATGCAGTGTGCGACGCCCAGCTCGCGAAGGCGCGCGTGCTTGGCGGCGCTCGCGGTGCCGTAGACCTCCGCCCCGCGCCAGCGGCAGATCTGCAGCGCCGCCTGTCCGACGCCGCCGGCGACCGCGTGGATCAGCACCTTGTCGCCCTGTTGCACGTTGCCCTGGTTCACCAGCATCAGCCAGGCGGTGAGGTAATTGACCGGGATCGCCGCGCCTTCCTCGAAGGAAAGGGTGGGCGAGAGGGGAAAGGCGAAGGCGGCCGGCACGACGACGGTGTCGCTGTAGCCGCCGAAGCGGGTGAAGGCGCCGACCCGGTCGCCGACGAGGAAGCCGGAGCCCGGCTCCGCCTGGTCGACGACCCCCGCGACCTCGTAGCCCACCACCGTCGGCAGCTTGGGCGCGTCGGGGTAGAGGCCCTGCCGCGCCAGGAGGTCGGCGAAGTTGACGCCGGCCGCCTTGACGCGGATGCGGATCTCGCCGGGCTTGGCCTCGGGGTCGGGCGCCTCTCTCACCTCGAGGACCTCGGGGCCGCCGATTTTAGGGATCCAGACCTGGTGCATGGGCAATATTGAAGCGCCGTCTCGCGAGGATGGGAAGCGGAATTCTCCCTTAGCCAAAGTCCAGCCCGGCGAGTCCTAAGAGAAAGACTCATTGTCAGCCCCTCGCGGATTGGGGTACTTTCTCCCGAAAGGAACTGGATCATGAAGAAAATCCTATTGTTATCCTTAGCCTTTTTGACACTCGCCGCGCCGGCTTGGGCCTCCGAGCTCTTCGGCAAGATCTCCTACAAGGGCGCGCCGCTGAAGGACGCCGAGGTCGCGGCCGGCGACAAGTCCGGCAAGACCAACGCCCTCGGCTTTTATTCCCTGACTCTCGATCCCGGCGCCTACACCCTCAAGGTCAAGCTGCCCGACGGGACGACCCGCGAGGAGAAGGTCGACGTCTTTCCCCAAGCCACCGAAAAAAATCTTAAACTGGAGTAGCCCTTGACGCCGCCGGCCCCCGCCCCAGTCACCGCCTCGAAATGGGACCTGGTCGCCAAGACGGTCACCGCCATCGGCGCCCTCTTGGCGGGGGTCTTCATCCCCATCGCCATCAACTACAACCAAGAGAAGAACCGCGAGACCCAGCTCTACGTCCAGATCATGACGCAGCGGGAGCAGTCCGACTCGACGCTGCGCTCGCAGATGTTCAACGCGCTGATCGGCAGCTACTTCGGCGAGGACATCCTGAAGGACCCCGAGAAGCAGATGATGTACCTCCACCTGCTCACGCTCAACTTCCAGGAGTTCTTCGACGCCAGGCCGCTCTTCGAGGACCTCAACCGGCGCATCAACCCCGAGCAGCGCTTGCGGCTGCTCTCCATCGCGCGGGACGCGGCCGACCGGCAGGTCAACCTGCTCAGCAAGCCGCAGAACGAGCCGATCGAGCTGAGGCTCTGCATGGATTCGACGGAAGATTGTCCGAGGATGGGGAGCTTCAACCTGAAGGGGAGGGAAGGCACCTATCCCTTCGCCGTGCGGTTGCAGGAGGTGAGCGACTCCGACGTCAAGGTGCGGGTCAGCTCGGCCGCGGAGAATTTCAATTTCAAGACGATCGAGTTCTACGTCTCCTACTTCGACACGCCGTTCATGAACAACACCAAGCTGGTCGACGGCAGCCGCTTCTCCTTCGTGCTGCGCAATGCCGATCCGGCCCGAAAAATCGCCAACATCGAGGTGGTGGCCTTCCCGGAGGAATACATGAACCTCCGCGACCGGCCCTACTTCGACGAGATGCTCTCGCGGCTGGGGGCGAAGAGCGGCGCCGTCAAGTCCGACAAAGACTAGCCCATCCGGCCGCTCTCGTAGTCCTGCATGGCCTGCAGGATTTCTTCCCGGGTGTTCATGACGAAGGGGCCGTAGCCCGCGATCGACTCCTCGATCGGGGCCCCGCTCATCAACAACGCCGTCGCGTCTTCCTGCGCCTCGAGGGCGATGCCGTTTCCGGCCCCTTCGAAGAGGGCGAGCTCGGCGGCCTCCAAGGTTTCGCCGCCCGGCACCGCCGCGCGCCCGCGCAGCAGCAAGAGCTGGGCAGTGTGGCCCTCGGGCAGTGGCAGCTCGGCTCGCCGGCCGGCATTGAGGCGCAAGTCCCAGAGGTCGACGGGGCTGAAGGTCTTGGCCGGGCCGCGGGTTCCGGAGAGCTCGCCGGCGATGATCCGCGCCAGTCCGGCGCCGTTCGGCAGCTCGACCTGCGGAATTTGGGCGTCGAGAATGTCTTGGTAGCGCGGCTCGGTCATCTTGAATTTCGCGGGCAAGTTCACCCAGAGCTGCACCATCTCCAAGGTGCCGCCCCGGCGGGCGAAATCGCGCCCATGCCGTTCCTCGTGCACGATGCCGGAGGCGGCCGTCATCCATTGGACGTCGCCCGGCCCGATCTTGCCGCCGTGCCCCGCCGAGTCGCGGTGCTCGACCTCGCCCTGATAGACGACGGTGACGGTCTCGAAGCCGCGGTGGGGATGCTCGCCGACGCCGAGGCGCTCTTCGGTGGGCGGGAACTCGGCCGGCCCCGCGTAGTCGAGCAGCAGGAAGGGGCTGATCGCGGCCCCGTCCCGGTCGTAGGAGAACATCGAGCGCACGGGAAAGCCGTCGCCGACCCAGTGGCCGCGGGGGGCCTTTCGGATTTGGTTCAGTCTTTTCATGGCCGCCTCCTTCTTATCGCCGGACAAGCGCCGGAACGAACCGTTCGCATTGGCAACGAATTCTTAAAATAAGACGAAGCGCGGGAAATGGCCAGCGGGCTATGGGTGGGATCGTCGTTCGGCTAGACGTAGTTCCCCTTCTTGATCTTCTCGATGATGATCTTCTCGGGCATCAGCGGGTCCCGCGGGTTGACCGAGAAGAGGGCCTGCTGCTCGCAGCGGCGCTTGTGCTGGATCAGCCACTTGAGGATGTCGGAGAGGCCCTTGTTGCGTTTGTCCTTGAAGAAGGGATCGTTTGCCAGGGCGTCGCGGGCCTTCTTCAGGGCGCGGGACTCGGCGGCGTCGTTTTCCTTCACGCCGTAATCGGGCAGGTCGTACTTCTTGATGTCTTCCGGCAGCACGCCCAAAAACTTCACCTCCGGCGCCGAGAAGTCCGAGTTGCGGATCAGGCTGGCCGCCGAGCCGGCCTTGAGGGTGCGGAAGATGTTCTGCATGGTGTAGGCGTCCAAGTCGCCGAAGAAGTAGCAGGGGATCTTCAGCTCGTCCTGGATCAGCTTGGTCCAGCCTCGCACCGCGTTGGAGGGGACGCCCTGGGCGCCCAGGAGGATCACCGGGTGGCGCTTGGTGAAGCCGCTGTTGACCAGCGTGTTGGCCGTGCCCTCCGACTCGACGATCAGGCAGAAGTCGATCTTCTTCTTGGCCTTGAGCTTGAGGCTCTGCGGGCGGTTTTTCGGTTGGAAGGGGGAGGTGCCCAGCGTGCTCAGGTCGATGGTCGCCTTGCCGCCGTCGGGCAGGGTCTCGACCACCACCAGCTGCTGGCTGTAGGTTTGGCCGCCGCGGTCGTTGGCGAAGCAGTTCAGGTCTTCGCGGTAGCACTCCATCATCT
Source organism: Deltaproteobacteria bacterium PRO3 (assembly GCA_030263375.1). Taxonomy (NCBI): domain Bacteria; class Deltaproteobacteria; species Deltaproteobacteria bacterium PRO3. The sequence continues at coordinate 93,650 of SZOV01000005.1, read as the reverse complement.
CGCAGATGAAGTCGATGATCGCGTCGCTCTCGTCCTGGTCGGCGAAGTCCAGCGGCTTGAGCGCCGGGTCGTGCTTAATTTCGCCCTTCGAGATGTAGTAGAGCTCGCGCTTGGTGTTGGTGGCGCCGACCTCGAGGTTGCGCAGGATCAGCTCGAGCATGAAGATCGCCCGCGACATCTTTTGCACCGAGCTGACGTTCAGCTCGGTCGCGACCTTCTTGTCGCCGGGCGTCAGGTAGCCGACCTTGGGGTTGTAGTTGGAGTTGTCGAGCGAGCACTTGGTGGCCTCCAGTACGGGGCGCTTGGCGCGCTCGAGGTCGCGCAGCAGGCGCTCGCACATCTCGACGGAGAGTTCTTTGACGTCGACGTCGGTAGCCATTTACTTTTTCCTCTCCTTGGCGGCCTTGGTTTTGACCGGGCGCTTTTTCTTGGTTTCCTTCGCGGGCGCCTGGGGCGGGGCCTCGGCGGTCTCGCCCTCTCCCGAGGCGGGGAGGATGCCGGCGACTTGGCCCATCTTTAGCACGGCCTCCTCGGCGTGCTCGATGGCGACGGCCAATTCCTGCTCGGCCAGGGCGGCGTCGCGGCCGAGGATCTTGGCCAGGCCGTCGAGGGCCTTGATCCGACGCTCCTTGGGCGACTTGGTGATGCGGCAGGCGCCGTCGACCAGGATGGGGGCGAACATCTCGATGTGCTGCCGCTTCTTCTCGAGGTCGGCCTCCTTGACCTCGCGACGGATATGCTTGGAGAGGCGCTGGCCGGCCTGGATCAGGGTGCGGCGGATCTCCTCGACCAGCTCGTCGCTGGCGTCGATGGTCTCTTTGGAGGCGTTCTTGAACTTGATGAAGGGCGAGACGACGCTGACCGCGATGATGTAGGGCCCCTGCGGCAGGCTGTTCTTCGGCTGGTTGAGCCCGTAGGCGCGCCAGTTGACCGAGACCGTCGCCTGGGTGATGGCGCAGGCGGCCTTGTCGAACTGCAAGGGCACGCGGTTGGCGAAGCGCAGCAGCGTGACGGGCTCGTCCTCGGACGGCTTGTCCAGCAGGCGGGCGATCGCAGTTTCGACCAAGACCGGCTTGAAGTCGCAGATCGCCGGCTTGCGGGAGACGACCGAGAAGAAGTCGACCTGCCCGACCCGCTGGATGCTCTTGGCCAGTCCCGACTCGCCGATGCTCAAGACCGAACTGGTCGAGGGCGCCATCAGCTTGGCCTTTTGCAGGGCGGCGAAGACTTTTTTGAATTGCTCCTCCGAGGCCTTGTCGACGCTCAGGTCGATGAGCGACTGCGGCAGGCCTTCTTTCCTCATTTCGGCCAGGACCCCGTCGCTGATGCGGGAGAAACCTTTTTTAAGCCAGGCGCCGATCGAGACGCGGCCGAAGAGGTGGGAGTGGGCGATGAACTCCCCCAGCTTCATGGTGTGCGGGTGGGGGGCGGTGGCGTCGGGGATCTGCGGCATTTCCTCGGTGACGCGGGGCACCGTGACTTCTTCTTGGTCCAGGATCTTGTAGCGCAGGGTCAGGTGGGGGTTCACCAGGGTCGTGCCGGTGAGGTAGGCGAGCAGGCCGCCCTCGCCGTTGAGCTGGATGCGGGCGTCGATGACGAACTCGCAGGCCAGGCCGTGGTCGCGGTCCCAGTCGACCGCTTCCTTCGACTTGAGCGTGCCCTTGTTGTGCTTGATGTCGACCTCGACGACGCATTGCACCGCCTTGCGCATCTTGGCGGTCTTGGTGACGACCGTCGCCCCCCGCGCGCTGGTCAGCTGGGCCCAGGTGGTGACGGCCGAGATGCCGATGCCCTGCTGGCCGCGGCTGCAGCGGCCGCGCCCGAACTTCGAGCTGGCCAGGTACTCGCCGAAGACCTTGACGACGTCGTCGGGCTCGAGGCCGGGGCCGTTGTCCTCGACGCGGATGCGGATCGAGTCGGCGTTCTTGGCCGTGCCCTCGCCGACCTTCTCGATCAGGACGAAGACCTCGGGGAGGATGCCGGCCTCCTCGCAGGCGTCCAGCGAGTTGTCGACGGCCTCCTTGATCGTGGTCAGCGCGGCCTTCGTGTAGGAGGAGAAGCCGACCTGCTGGAGGTTTTTGGAAAAATATTCGGCGCTGCTCGCCGAAGTGATGGTCTGGGTCTTGGCCATGGCCCCCCATACAAGGGCAAAACTTTTATAAATTCAAGGAACTTTAATGTGGTGGCGAAATCGGGGGCGCGGGAGGGTGTTCCTTCCGGGCCCTGCGGAACTCGCCCCTTGATCTGTACGTGGCCTTGCGGGCCGATTCGGCGGTGCCCGCGCTGCGGCTTTACGAAATTTTGTTGGACCTTAAGGTCGGCTCAGACAGTCCTCGGGCCCTCCAGGAACATCCTCCCGCGCCCCCGATTTCGCATCCATTATAGGTAGGTTTTGTCATTGATTTTTTTTTGCCGGAAATTTTCCTACGATCGTAGCGGAGGGCCGTCAGGGCGTCGCTGGCGGGCCCGGCGGAGGAAATCCCTTCGGTGGACCGGGGTGGTGTCCCGGTCCTCCGCCCGGAGGCGGTCCTGGCGGAGGGCCGCCTGGCGCGCCTCCCGGCGGGGGCGGACGCAGGAGGTCCGCCAAGAGCCGGCGCTCCTCTTGCGTGAATTGCCGGGCCAGAGACTCGAGAGTCCTGTCCAGCTCGGCCTTCATTTGGCCGTGCAGCCGGTGGAGCTCCTCGGACTTTTGCGCGAAGGCCTGGGCGTCGAAATCCTTGGCGGTCAGGACCTCGCGGATCTCTTCCCTTGCCTTCTCGATCTCGCGGGCGTGTTCGCGGTTTTTCTCTCCCAGCGACCGCATCGCTTGGTCGAAGAGCTTCCGCTTCTCCGGGCTCAGTTGCTGCGCCAACTGGGGCGGGGGCTTGAAGCCGCGCCGCGAGGCCTCGCAGCTTTGCCAGTAATAGCCCGCCAGACCTCCGAGCAAGACGAGGTTCAAGGCCAGGGAAATCAGTAAGAGGGGTTTAGGTCGCTTGTCCATGACGCTTCTCCATGGTTGTAAAGGGAGGCCAAGTCGGTCGCCGCGGCCGTGCGGCCGCGCTCCGCTTCGAAGGCGCCCAACAGAAATCCCAGGGCCAGCAGGCCGGCCAGGATCAGGGCGGGTTTCGGCCGTAAAAATTCGCGGAACCGGGCGAGGGGCGCGGCTTGGGCCTCGCGCGGGCCCGGCTCCTGCCGCGTCACTGCGGCGGCCGCCAAGATGCGCTGGGCGAGGCCGGGCGGGGTCGCGGGGAGGTCTTGGGCGAGCTGGGCCTCGAAGCGGCGTTCTTGCTCCAGCAGGCGACGCAAGTCCTCGGACTCATGCAGGGCCGCCTGCGCCTCACTGCGCCGGTCGGCCGGCCAACGCTCCAGGTCGGCGCCGTAGAGATCCAGACATTCTTGGAAAACTTTTGGCTTCATGACGCTTTCTCCCCGGAGGCCGCCAGGACCTTCTCCCGCAGCTGCGCCTTGGCGCGCATCAACAGCGACTGCAAGGCCTTCAGCTTCAGTCCCATCACCTGGGCCGCCTCCTCGTTGCTGAGGCCTTCGTAAAAACAGAGCTGCAGGGCGCTGCGCTGCCGCTCGGGCAGCTCCTCGAGCCAAGCGACGAGCCGCCGCTGCCGCTCCCGATGGATCAGCGCATCTTCCGTCCCGGCCTCCGCCGAAGCCTCGGGAGGCGCCTCGGTCGGAGTTTCCCTGCGCCGCCGTTTCAGGTCGAGGCAGAGGTTGACGACGACGCGGTAGAACCAGGTGGAAAATTTCCACCCCAAGTCGGCGTTCCATTTGGACGGCGCCTGCCAAAATTTGAGATAGGCCGTTTGCACGATGTCTTCGGCCTCGCCGGAATCGCCCAGAATGCGCCGGGCGATTCGGAAGTAGCGGCCGACATGCTCCTGCACCAGCCGGTTGAAGGCCTCGCGGTCTCCCTTTTGCACGCGCAGGGCCAGGGCCTCTTCGGAAATTGGGGTGGGCTCGGTCTCCATGGTAGCCGAAGCAGGGGCGATGTTTTCAGAAGGGCCCTGGAAAATAAAGTAGTTTCTCCTTTCGGCTCTCTCTTGGGGAAATACGCGGGACGAGGGAAAAACCTTCGGGAAAAATAGCGGGCACGAGGGGGTAAACTGGGTTCAGTGGATTTCGAAAAAAAAAGCCCCGATGGGGCTTTATGGCGCTCCCACGGGGATTCGAACCCCGGTCTACGCCGTGAGAGGGCGCTGTCCTAGACCCCTAGACGATGGGAGCAGAGGGCCCGGCTATAGTCATTCTTGCCGGGCTTGGCAAGCGTTTGCGACAAAATTGGGTCCTGGGCCTTCGGGGGCCTATTCCAGGTCTTCCGGTTCCTTGGGCGGCGGGGGCGCCTTCTTGGCCGTCCACTGGTATTTGAGGTCGATGACCCCGCAGAGCTCCGATTTTCCCTTCCAGACCAGGCTGCCGGAGGCCTCGGTGGGCGAGGTCAGGGTGCCCTGGGCCGTAAACTCAAGCTCTTCCCGGCTGCTGCGGCCCTGGGTCGTGAAGGCCTTGCCCGTAATCGTCGCGGGTCCGGAGCTGGAGATCTGTCCGTTGAAGGAACAGGATCCGCTCCTGCCGGAATAACTCCCGCTGAACGAGGTGACCTGGTTGCCCTGGATGGAAAAGCTGACGGGGAGGTCCTCGCCGCTGCTGCCGCTCCATTCGCCTTCGAAGCTTTCCGCAACCGCGGGCGCGGCGGGCGGGGCCGCCGGTGCGGCCGGCGGTGGGGCGGGCTGGGCGACAGCCGGCGCAGGTGCCGCGGGCGGCGGAGCAGCCTCGGGTTTTTTGCTGCAAGCGCCAAAGGTTCCCAGGGCGACTAGGGCCAGAAAAGAATGAAACAAGGTGCGAAGCATTTATCCCTCCCGATTCATGGAATTTGGCCGAGCCTCGAGAACCTTAGGGAGCATGGCGGGACATTTCAAGGATTAATCTCCAGACGGTGTCGGGCGAGGGCGGGCCGCGCGTTCGTCCTGGCTCCGACGTCGCGGAAGCGCTATATTTTGGCACTCATGGCGTATTTACGGATTTGCGGAAGGAGTTTTCTCATGAGGCAAGGGTTTCTATTCCTGGCGGCATTTCTGATCGGCCTCGGCGCGGCGACCGCGGCCGAGCTCAAGGTGGGAGCGCCGGCCCCCGATTTCAGCACCGTCGACGAGCAGGGCAGGCCGGTCTCGCTCAAGGACTTCCGCGGCAAGGCCGTCGTCCTCTACTTCTACCCCAAGGACGACACGCCGGGCTGCACTGTCCAAGCCCAGAGCTTTCGGGATCACTACGGCGAGTTTCAAAACCTGGAGACGGTGGTGCTCGGCGTGAGTTTCGACTCCCAAGAGTCTCACAAGAAGTTCAAGGACAAGCACGGCCTGCCCTTTCCGCTCTTGGTCGACGCGGACCGCAAGATCGCCCAGGCCTACGGGGTGAAGGGGACCTTCTTCGCCTCGCGCGACGTGATCGTCATCGACGCCGACGGGAAGATCGCGAAAATCCTGCGTTCGGTGAATCCGAGCGACGTGGTGGGAATCTTACTGAAGGATGCGAAGTAAGGGCAAAACGGCGCCGCGGTTTATGACTCGGGCTGAGCTACGGGCACGACCTTGCCCGCCTGGTGCTTGGCGATGCGTCGGGCGATCTTCTCCTTGACGTAGCCGTTGGCCAGGTACCAGTCGACCGCCTTTTGCAGCGCCGTGCGCACCGGCGTCTGAGGCAGGCCCAGTTCGCGCACCGCCTTCTCCGCGCTGAAGAACATCTTCTTCTTGCCCAGCTGCACCGCCTCGACCTCCACCGCCGGCGGCTTCTTGGTAAGCCGCGAGACACCCTCGCTGAAATAGGCGAAGCCCAAGGCCACCGCGTGCGGCATCTTGACGCGCGGGGCGCGCAGCCCGGTGAGCGCGGAGAGCTCCTGCAGGATCTCGCGCAGGTGCAGGTTGCGGTGCCCCAGGATGTAGCGCTCGCCGGCCCGGCCCCTCTCGGCGGCCAAAATGTGGCCGACCGCTACGTCGTCGACGTCCACCAGGTTGAGGCCGGTGTCGATGTAGGCGGGCATCTTTCGGTTGAGGAAATCCAAGATCATCTTGCCGGTGGGCGTGGGTTTCACGTCGCGCACCCCGATTGGCGCGCTGGGGTTGACGATCACGACCGGCAAGCCCTTCCGGTAAAAATTCATCGCCTCCTGCTCGGCCAGGAACTTCGAGCGCTTGTAGTGCCCCTTGCAGTCGAAGATCGTGATCGGCGTCTCCTCGTCGCCGGGCTTGCCGTCCTCGGGGATGCCGACCGCGCCCACCGTGGAGGTGTAGACGACCTTGGCGACGTTGGCGCGCTGCGCGGCGGCGAGGATGTTATGCGTGCCCTCGACGTTGCTCGCGTAGATCTGCTTAGGGTCGGGATTGAAGAAGGTGTACTGGGCGGCGACGTGGTAGAGCTCGCGGCAGCCGTGCAGCGCGGGGCCGAGGGTCTCGGGCTTGCGCAGGTCTCCGTAGAAGATCTCGACGCCCAGGCCGCTGAGCTGCTTGGGGTTGGAGTTGCGGCGAATCAGGACGCGGACGTCCCGGCCCGACTTGAGCAGGGCTCGGGCGACGGCGTTTCCGACAAATCCGGTGGCACCGGTGACGAGGGCGATGGGTTTCATGGCTAAAATTGCGGGCAATATATAGATCGCCGCCGGGCGAGTCGAGGGTATTTTCCGGGCCTTCGCGGGGGCCGGAAAAGAAAGAAAAAGGCCTCGCGAGTATCGGTGTTTTTAGGCACCTCGCGAGGCCTTGAGCCTATTGGAAAAGGGGGGAGATGATATAGTTAGTTACGCGGCTCCCCCCATAAAGTTTTAGCCGATCCGATTATTTTAAGAACTCACAGCCCGCGGGCGGCTCGCTGCCCAAAAGTCCCTGACATTCCGACTTGTTAATGCTGTCGAGGCAGGCGTCCAACTGCTTCTGGGTGGCCTCGGCCTTGGGCATGTCCTTGGCCGAATTCAGCGCTGTTTTCATGGTGGTTTGGCAAAAATCCTCGCTGGGCATGGCATTGGGCTGGCAGGTGACCAACTTCTTGCACATGGCCCCGACGACGGCCCCAAGCACCTGGTCGGAACTCAGCTTTTTGCCCGGACAGGCGGTCAAAAAGAGCAGGGCGAGGGGGAGGAGGGAGTATTTCAGGGATTTGGCCATAAGGGCGATCCTTTCGCTGAGGTTTGGAGGAATAAGGCTTGCGAGGGATACAGGAGCAAAGATACAAGAGCCTTCCATAAAGACAAGCGATTTCAAGATGAAAGCCGTCGTTCTCCATCGCCATGGCGGTCCCGAGGTCCTCGAGGCCGCCGAGCTGCCTAAGCCCAAAATCCGGGCCGACGAGGTCCTGGTCAGGGTCCGCGCGGTCGCCCTCAACCATCTCGACCTCTGGATTCGCAAAGGCTTGCCCCACCTGAAGCTCGCCTATCCCCACATCCTTGGGAGCGACATCGCCGGCGAGGTTGCCGAGGTCGGGGACTTGGTCGAGGGTGTGGCCCTGGGCCAAAAGGTCCTGCTGCACCCGGGACTGAGCTGCGGCCGCTGCGAGCCTTGCTCCGAGGGTCGCGACAACCTCTGCCCGCGCTACCGCATCCTCGGCGAGAACGTCTCCGGGGGTTATGCCGAATACCTCGCGGTGCCGGCCCGCAATCTCTTGCCCTTTCCGCAAAACCTCGACTTCGCCCAGGCGGCCTGCCTGCCCCTGGTCTTCCTCACCGCCTGGCAGATGCTGGTCGACAAGGCCGCCATCCGTCCGGGTCAATGGGTCTTGATCCACGGCGGCGGCAGCGGGGTCGGTTCGGCCGGCATCCAGATCGCCAAGCTCTTCGGCTGCCGGGTGATCACGACGGCGGGCTCGGACGCCAAGCTTGAGAAGGCCAAGGCCCTGGGCGCGGATTTCGGCGTCAATTATAAGAATGAAAACCTCCTCGAGGCCGTCGCCCGCGTCGCCGGCAAGCAGGCGATCGACGTGGTTTTCGAGCACGTCGGGAAGGCCTTGTGGAAGGAGTCGCTGTTGTGCTTGAAGTGGGGCGGCGTCCTCGTCACCTGCGGCGCGACCACGGGGGCCGAAGTGACGACCGACCTGCGCCAGGTCTTTTTCCGGCAGCTGCGGATCCTGGGTTCGACGATGGGCTCGCGCGGCAGCCAATTCGAGATCCTGCGGCAGGTCGAGGCGGGGCGGCTCAAGCCGGTGCTCGACCGGACCCTGCCGCTGGCCGAGGCGCGCGAGGCGCACCGGCTGCTGGAGACCGGCGAGGTCTTCGGCAAGATCGTTTTAATCCCTTAACCCTCACGATGGAGAAGCTGCGATGAAGAAAATCTGGTTGTTGGCGGCGCTGGCGGCGCTGCTCGGTGCGGCCCCGCTTCAGGCCGAGGAGGAAGAAGTCAAGGAGGTCAAGGCCCCTTCGTCCAAGCAGGTCTCGCAGGAAATGGCCGAGGTCTGGTGCGGCAAGATGGAGGAGTGCGATACCAAGAAGGAGATGAGCGTCAAAGAGTGTCAAAAGATCCTCTTTGCGAGCTTCAAGAAGGGCTTCGGCCGTCTCCCCAAGGACAAGCCGCTCACCATCGAGCGGACCACCCTCGACCAATGCAAGGAAAACATCAGCAAAGGCACCTGCGAAGGCCTCAAGGGCGCGAAGTCGCTGCCCAGCTGCGAGTTCATCAGCCTGCTGGGGCAATAGATTTAAGTGCCTAAGTGGCTAAGTGCCTGAGTGTCTAAGTTTCTTATGCTGGATTCCGTTTTCTAAGGGACTTAAGCCGCGGCTTAAAACCGCACCTTCAGCGCCGACAGATCCTCCGAGAGGATCGTCTTCGCCCGGGCGGTCACTTGCGGCAGGATGCTACTGACGAAGAAGCGCGCCGATTTCACCTTGCCCTCGAGGAAGCGGGCCTCGTCGTTCTCGGTGCAGATCTTGCTTTTCTTCTCCTCGTTATCGGCGCCTTGGGACTTCCAGATCTCCTCCAGCTTGGCCAGGGCGACGATGGCCTGGTCGACCAGGAGGTAGGCGACGAAGGTGTCGCCCAGGTTGTAGAGGTAATTTACCGCGTGCAACTGGGGTCTCAAGATGTCCCCGCCCATGCCCCATTCGGCGAACTTCATCGTCACCTGGCCGACCTGATCGAGCGCCTTCTTGACCGAGGCGACCTCGTCCTTGAATGCGGGATGCGCCGCCTGTTTGCTGCAGAAGCCGTTCAGCTCTTCGTAGAGCTCGCGGAAGTACTCGCCGTTCTTCTGTCCGATCTTGCGGCCGATCAGGTCGAGGGCCTGGATGCCGTTGGTGCCCTCGTAGATCGACGAGATCTTGATGTCGCGCATGTACTGCTCGACGGGGTACTCCGAGATATAGCCATAGCCGCCGTAGACCTGCATGGCCAACTCGCTGACGCGGAAGCCCATATCGGTGCAATAGGCCTTGCAGACCGGGGTGAGCAGGCTCAAGCGCCCGGCGTATTTCTCTTTGGTGGCCGGGTCTTGCTCGACGTTTTCCTTGTCGTCCAAATAGGCCGAGTACAGCAGCAGGGCGCGCATGCCCTCGGTATAGGCCTTCATGGTGATCAACATGCGCCGCACGTCGGGATAATCGATGATCAGCGTCTTCCCGCCTTGGGTGCGGACCTTCGCGTATTCGAGGGCGCTCTCGTAGGCGGCCGAGGAGGCGGCCGCGCCCTGCAGGCCGCAGGCGATGCGGGCCTCGTTCATCATCTGGAACATCATCGCCATGCCCTTGCGCTGCTCGCCCAGCAGGTAGCCGACGCAGTTGCCGTTGTCGCCGAAGCTGAGCGTGCAGGTCGAGGAACCCTTGATGCCCATCTTGTGCTCGATGTTGACGGTCTTGACGTCGTTCCACTCGCCGAGGCTGCCGTCCTCCTTGACGCGGAACTTCGGGACGACGAAGAGCGAGATGCCCTTGGTGCCGGCGGGGTCGCCCTCGACGCGGGCGAGCACCAGGTGGACGATGTTCTCGGTCAGGTCGTGGTCGCCGCTGGAGATGAAGATCTTGTTGCCCTTGATCTTGTAGTGATCGCCCTCTTTGACGGCCGAAGTGGTCAGGTCGCCGACCGCCGAGCCCGCCTGCGGTTCGGTGAGGCACATGGTCCCGCCCCACTTGCCCGAGTACATGTTGGGGACGAAACGCTGGGCGAGATCCTCGGTGCCGAAGGTCTCGATCAGGTGGCCGGCGCCGCGGGTGAGTCCGCTGTACATCGAGAAGGCGATGCAGGAGCCGACAAAGAACTCGGTGGCGCCCATGGTCACCGAGACGGGCAGGGCCGAGCCGCCGTAGGTGGCCGGGACGTCCATCGCGATGAAGCCGTTGGCGGCGAAATTTTGGTACGCCTCCTTGAAGCCCGGGGGCGTAGTCACCTTGTCGCCCTCGTGCTTGCAGCCGACCTGGTCGGATTTCTTGAAGAGGGGATCGATCTCTTTTTGGGCGAATTTCAGGGCCTCGCCGAGGATGGCGGCGAAGTCCTCGCGGCCGAAACCGGAATATTTTTCGCTTTGCCCGAGGTCTTGGATCTTCAGGTAATCGAAAAGGTTGAATTCGACGTCGCGATAGTTCACTTTGTAGGCCATGTTTCCTCCAGGCTAAGCGGAATGCGTTCGGAATATTTCAAACAAAAACGCGGCTCCTATAGCGGTTTGTGGGGGCGATGGCAAGAAGGGAGAGGGCGGATGGCCCCACGTTTTCGTACATTAATTTTGCTGGCGATCGGCCTTATTTTGGCACCTGCCGCGGGTCGGGCGCAAGGCGACTGGCAGCAGCGGGTGCTGGCCAAGGTCCAGAACGGCACGGTCCTGGCCGTCGACGAGAAGGGGCGCATCCTCTTCTCCCACCAGGCCGACAAGGCCTTCGTCCCCGCCTCGACCTTGAAGGTGCCCACCGCCCTCGCGGCCCTGGCCATCCTGGGCGAAAATTACCGTTACAAGACCGACTTCTTTCTGGACGGCTCGGGCAACCTTTATGTGAAGGGCTACGGCGACCCCTTCCTGATCTCCGAAGAGCTGACGTTGATCGCCGCTCAGCTGAAGGCCAAAGGGCTCAAGTCGGTCAATAATATGGTGCTCGACGGCAGCTACTTCGGCCCCGACGTCCAGGTGCCGGGGCTGGCCGGTTCGCTCAATCCCTACGATGCCTACAACGGGGCGCTCTTGGCCAACTTCAACACCATCAATATCATCAAGAGCGGCGGCGAGGTGCGGAGCGCGGAAGAGCAGACGCCGATGACCGAGATCACCCGTTTGCTGGCGGCCAACGCGCCCAACGGCAAGAGCCGGATCAACGTCGCGACCCACGAGCGCGAGGCGGCCTTGTACCCCGGGTATCTCCTGAAGGAATTTCTTGCCCAGCAGGGCGTGGCGGTCGCCGGTTCGATTGCCTTGGGCGCCGTCTCTCCGAGCGCCAAGCCTTTTCTGTCATATGTCTCGAGCAAGAGCCTGCGCCAGGTTTTGGAAGCGGCGCTCAAGTATTCGCAGAACCTGATTATGAACCAGCTGACCTTGACGATGGGTGCGGTGAAGTTCGGTCCCCCGGCCTCGCTTGCCAAGGCTAAGAAGGCCTTGGCGGATTTCCTCGCTCAAGAGGTGGGGCTGCGGGACTTCAACGTCGAGGAGGGCTCGGGCATCTCGCGCAAGAACCACATCACCGCCCTCGAGATGGACAAGGTGCTGGTGAAGTTCTTTCCCTACTATCAGCTGTTGCCGGTGAAGAACGGCATGTGGGTGAAGACGGGGACGCTGAGCGGTGTCTCCGGCCTGGTGGGCTACTTTCAATCCAAGTCGCACGGCTGGGTGCGATTCACGATCATCCTCAATCAGGCCTCCAACCAGCGCGACGAGATCGCGCAGCTGCTCTTTGAGAATTTGCAGTAGGCGAGCTCTGCGTCCGCGTTACTTTTTCTTGAAGAGATTACCGAGGAAATAACCGGCCGGAAGACAGGCCGCCCAGATCCCCGCGAAGACCCAGCCGCCCCAGCCCTGCCAATGCGTCAAGCCCCAAGCGGGCAACCAGCCGCCCAGCAGCCCGGCCGCGAGGCCGCGCCAACGGTAGGTCTTTTTTACGCCCGCCTGCATGTCGGTCATGATGTGGGTGAATTGGTACATCGTCTGTTCTCTTCGCCCCTACTGCGGGCCTTTCGTGAAATGCCGCATCGCATTTTCAAAGGCGGCCTTCAACTCCCCGTAATCCTTCGTCACCTGGAATTGCGGATATTCCTTCACGATCTTCTCCGGCGGGCAGAAGAGGATGCCCACGTCGGCCTCCTCGAGCATGCCGATATCATTGTAGGAGTCGCCGGCGGCGGCGATCTTGAAATTGAGATCCCGCAGCTTCTTGACCGACTCGCGCTTCTGGTCTTTCAGGCGGAGCTGGTAGTCGACGATCTTCCCCGCCTTGTCGACCTTGAGATAGTGGCAGAAGAGGGTAGGGAAGTGCAGCTGCTTCATGAGCGGCGCGGCGAACTGGTAGAAGGTGTCGGAGAGGATGATTACCTGAAACTCCGACTGCAACCAATGCAGGAATTCCTTCGCGCCCTCCAGGGGCTGCATCGTCGCGATGACCTCTTGGATGTCCTGCAGCTTCAGGTGATGCTGTTCGAGGATCTGCAGGCGGCGCTTCATCAGGACGTCGTAATCGGGGATGTCGCGCGTGGTGAGGCGCAGCTCGGCGATGCCGGTCTTTTCGGCGACGTTGATCCAGATTTCGGGGACCAGAACCCCTTCGAGGTCTAAGCAGGCGATCATGAAGGCTCCTAATCAAGAAAATATCAATCGATGCGAGATACGGGAGGGGCCTTGGAATGGGTGGCCGGGCGGGGGCCCCCCGCCGCGCGCAGCTTGCGAGCACGGTGGGGGTGCAGACCGGACAGGAACCATTCCAAGGCCCCTCCCGTATCTCGCACTCCTTATAGGCACCGCCGTATTCACGCGCCAAATAACATTTTCTTTTTAAGTTTCAATCGCGAATTATTCCCTGGCGCCCGGCGGCGACGACCCGCCGAAAAACTTGCGGTAATTCTCCAGGTCGCGTTGCTCCTCCGGGCTCAAGCTGTCGGTCGCGGGCAGGAGCAGGGTGCTGCCGTCGCCCTGCGGCTTGACTTCCATGTAGACTTCGTTTTCCGCGCATTGACCGCGGTCACGCACGCGAAACTCCAGGGCCCACTCGTTGGCGACGACGCGCGGCATGCAGACGAAACGCGTGCGAAAGGGCGAGGCCATGGCCGAGGCAACCGGGCACAAACTGAACGCAACCAGCATCGCGGCGACCTTCTTCACGGGCTCCCCCAGCTCAAGGGACAGCTCTCCAGCAGGGCCTGTCCCTTCCATTCTTCTTGGCAAAATTGCAGCGCCCGCCGCTCGGCATCGAGGCAGTTTTCTTTTCCGGAAAAGGTCATCTCGCCCCGGTAGCTGTTGAGCGCCATCCGGTTGCCCAGCGGACTGATTTCGGTTTTTTGCACGCAAGTGAAGTGCCACAGCGGGCTCCCGCTGAACTGGTGATCGGCGGCCGGCCATTGCAGGGTAAGAGGAGGGTAGAAGCGCAGCGAGGTCGTCGTGGGGATGAGCGCCATCGCGCCGCGCGGCTCCTTCGCGAAATACACGATGTAGCGGCGGCTGCCCGCGGGGCAGTCCTCGTCCTCGGCGATCGCGGAGAAGAGCAAGCTGTCCTCGGAGTCGCGGCGCACGCACATGCGCCGCTCCTGTGGCAGGCCGTAGGCGACGTCGGGATTCCAGGCCCGCGCCGCGGGAATTTGCAGAAAGATCCAGGATAGCATCGCGAATAATTTCATAGGGCGACGGTGGAGACCTTCCAGGGGCTTTTAAGCCCCGTCACGCTCCGAAGGGAAGGCGGAATTGCGGACTCTAAACCTCAGTCCTAAGCCCTCGCTTTAAAACCCAGTTCTTGTACAATAAAAAATCAATTAATATCAATATGTTATATATGGAGAGGAAGCTTGCTGCGGCGCATTTTTTTGGCACCGCTCTTGCTTAATAGCTTTCTAGCCAGACTCGCTTCATGTAAAATAAATTCATCGAAACCCAGGAGAATCCACCCATGGCCGGCATCGAAAAACCCATTACCCCGACGCGCGTCGTTCCCGGAACCGTTCCCAGCGATGCAGGCGCCCCGCCGCCTCCCGCGGCCGGCGGCAGCCCGACGGCCTCGGCCCCGCTTCCCGATCTCAATCGTTTCAACGCGATCACCGGCCGCAGCGCCGGCGCCCCGCGCAGCATTTTGACCCGCGCCTCGGTCGGTTACAACGGCCCTCACGAGATCGGCGGCGTGCGTTTCGCCTCGACCGACGCGGCCCTCGACCAGATCATCGTCGAAAACGGCGCCGACGGCAATCGCGCCCTCTTGCAGCGCGCCTACGACGAGGTCATGGCTTAAACGGTGGTTATGACGCAGAAGAAAACAGCTCCGATCCGCGACTACGAGGACTTTCGCAAGCGGGTCCTCGCCCTCCCCAAGGAGAAGCAGGCCAAGATCCTGGCCAAGGCCTTCGACCTCGTCTACGACCAGCTCGACGACAACGTGTGGCGCACCATCGCCACCGCCATCAAACACGCCAAGGACTCCGAGTTGGAAGGCCACGAGGATTTCAAGATCGAAGACAAAGACCTCAAGAATCTCACTCATATCCAAGACGGCTACCGCAAAAAAGACCACTAAAATCGGCCTCATTCCCATTTTAAGGTTGTGTCGGGCCGAAGCCTACGGTTAAGATGAGCCATGGTTAAAGTCACCGGCCCCACGGGCCCGCAAGGTACTCCAGCGGCGGTTCCCGCCGACGCCAAGGCGGCGCCTGAAGCCAAAGCGGCACCCGGCGCCGCGGCGCCCGGCAAGGTTCCGCCCGACGGCTTCGCCCAGGCCGCGGGCGGATTGCTCGGCTACAAGTCCTCGCCGCTGGTCTCGGGCGCGGTGAAGATCTTCTCCGACGGTGTGGTTTTTCCGCCCAACCTTCTCGACACCAAAGACGCCCGCAACGATCCCAAATACCTGCGCCTGCTCGCCGCGGTGCTGGGCTTGGACGACCTCGAGCATTACTTCTACTCGCTCGAGGGCGAGAAGCAGGAAGAATATCTCGCTCACAAGGCCAAGCAGCGCGAAGAAAAATGGGCGAAGGTCGAGAGAGAGAAGGAAGAAAAGCGTCGTCGCAAGCAGGAATCCCAGGACGAAAGTCCCGACGATGAATCCGAAGAAGATTCCCTCGACGATTCTGAAGAATAACCTCGGATTTATCGAAATCCTTTTTTAATATCTCTGCGTTCAAACGTGGTCGGCTTTTCGGCCGTCCGTTTTCCTCAACTCAAATCGGTATTCTCATGACGAGCCCTCTTCACGAGCACGAAATACTGATTTTCATCGTCCAGTTCGCGCTGCTCTTGAGCGTGGCCAGGATTCTGGGCGATCTGGTGCGGAGGTTCGACCAACCCGCGGTCATGGGCGAACTGCTCGCGGGTATCCTGTTAGGGCCATCGGTGTTTGGGCGCTTATTGCCGGCCATGCACGGCTGGGTATTCCCGACAAGCGCCACACAATCTCATCTTCTCGAGCTTCTGAGCTTTCTGGGGATGATACTGCTGCTCCTGAAGTCGGGCTTCGAGACGGACATCAAGATTTTGCGGGGGTTGGGCCGCCCCGCGATCATTTCTTCGGCATTCGGAATGCTCATTCCCTTCCTCTGCGGTTTCGCGATGGCTTTCCTGCTGCCCGACGAATTCCTTGTCGATACCCGACGCCGCCTGCTCTTTTCCTTTTTCCTGGGTACCTTGATGGCGATTTCCGCGATCCCCGTGATCGCCAAGATTCTCATGGACTTGGACGTGTTGCGACGCAACATCGGAGCCATCATCCTGGGGTCGGGCGTGATGCAGGATATCGTCGGTTATACGATTTTTTCCTTCATCATCGCCGTGGCGTCGGGCTCCGGAGAATTCACCAAGCTTTCTCTCTCGCTGGTCGGTGGCGTGCTGTTCATCGTGTTGCTCGCAACCGTCGGATACCGGCTAATTTTTCGCCTCGTGCGCTGGGTCGACGATCGTTCGATCACCGAGGGAGCGCATACGACCCTCGTGATCGTCGTCGCATTGGTTCTGGCGGCCTTCACTCACGTGCTGGGCCTGCACGCGGTGTTCGGCGCGATGCTCGCCGGCATTGTGCTGGCTTCCGCGCCGCGCATCCGCACCACCGCCTTGGAGCACATCGAAAAGATCACCGATTCGGTGTTCGCCCCCGTATTCTTCGCCTATGTCGGTTTGAGGGTGGATTTTCTCTCCTTAACTCACTGGGATTGGTTTGCGGTGATCCTTGCCGTGGCTGTGCTCAGTAAGATCGTAGGTAGTTTGATCGGCGGCAGGATCGGTCACCTGAGGTTCTGGGAGTCCCTTGCGTTGGGCATCGGAACCACCGCCCGGGGTTCGATGGAAATGATCGCCGCCTTGATCGGTCTTTCGGTTGGTCTTCTCAACAACGAAATGTACGCGGTAATCGTCCTGATGGCCATGATCACCTCGTTGATCGCTCCGCCCCTGTTGAAACTGGTGATTCCCAAGATCCACATGACCGAGGAAGAGAAGGCCCGCCTCAAGGCGGATAAGGACCAGGAGAAAGTCATCTTCAAGAAAAAGCATCTGCGTCTCCTAATCCCCACCGCCGGTGGGCCCAACGCCAAAAAGGCCCTCGAGTTGGCGATTCCCTTGGGGTACTACGACGACACCTCCATCACCACCTTGTTCATCAGCGCCGCCAAACGTCGCTGGAGGATTCCTTTCCTGAACGGGCGCGGCGGCGATGCCTCCGTTTCCTCCCACCAAGAGCTCGCTACGAAACTGAGTGCAAAATTTCGTGTCAAGGTCGAAGCCAAGCACCTCGAAGTCAAGGAAGATTATTCCGAGGGCGTGGTGAAGGAGATCGAGAAAGGCTACGACTTGGTCTTTCTGGGCGCCTCGGGTTTCAGGCACGTGCTTTACTCGGAAAGCCTCAACAAGGTCGTCGAGCAAAGCTCCGCGCACATTGCGGTCGTCAAGGCGAAAGACGCCAAGACCAAGTATCGTCATGTGCTGGTCCCTACGAGGGGCGATTATTATTCGAAGCTGGCGGTCGAATTCGCGCTTCTCTATGCCGAGGCGGTCGAGGCCGATGTGACGCTTTTTCATGTGCTGAAGACCGGTAAGGATTTGCTCTCCGACGAATCTGCGCTGGATCCCAGCGCCAAGGACAAAATCAAGGAGACGCTGTTTTTCGAGATGAGTCCCTACCTCAGCAAGCCGGATCGCGTGAAAGTGCGAACACGGGTGGAAGAGGGCGAAAGCGCCCAATTGGAGATACTCAAGGAGCTCGCGCGCGGCGACTACGACTTGCTGGTTCTTGGGGCGGAAAACCGCTCCCTGACTCCCGATTTGAACCTGGGTTACGGGGCGGAATTCCTGATTGAGAAGGCGTTGTGTTCGGTGGTGACCTTGATTCCCCGAGCGAAGGCGCCGAAACATTAAAGACGGTTTTCCCGCGGAAATTTCCGTTCCGGTCTTTAGGTTTCCTCCCGCTCACGATTCGACTCTGGCATTGCGGCTCTTGAAAAAATATAAGGATTGGAAGAGGCACGGACGATATGCCGCAATCTGTCGCTCCCAAGAAGGTCCGCCGGTTCCACGTCGTCGGCGGGGGCTGTTTCGGCTCCCAGTACGCGCGCTGGCTGCTGCGCGCCCGCTCGCGCGGCATGGTCGAATTCGAAAAGATCCTCGCGGTCGACCGGGACCCGCGTTGCCGCCTCGCCGTCGAGGGCCCGCGGGACGCTGCCCTCGAGGTCGTCTCCTCCGATTGGGTCGATTACCTGGAGCGGCTCCTGCTCGCCGAAGAGCCCGGCGGTGCCTCGGCGGAGGACCACTGGGTGCCATCGCCGCTCTCGCCGCACCTGATGTTGCTGGCCTTCCAGCGGGCCGCCGCGCGGCTGCTGCCGGGCATAGCCTTCGAGGCGGAGGCCTTTCGCGCCGAGGTGCCGACGCCCGTACGCCTCGCACTCCCCGCCGGCACCCTGGCGGTGAGTTTTGCGGAGTGGCAATGCCCGGTGAATTGCATCGAGCCCGGGACCTGTCCGGCCATCCACGCCCCGCGCACCTGGGACATGGCGCCGGCCTTGGGAGGCTATTTCGCCGCGCATCCCGAGACGGGCTCGGCCCAGGTCCTGCAATGCCGGCACTTCGTCCACGGCGTGGGGACGATTCCTCTGGCCGAGGTTTTGGAGGCCTTTCGGAGGATGGTGGGGGATCTTAAGGCGGGAGCGGTCGAGCGCATCGCCGTCGCCACGGTCTCGCGCTGCCACGGCCTGATCGGGGCCGCGCGCGTCACGCGCTCATAGCCGCAGGCGGTAGGCGACGATGCCGATTAGGACCA
The DNA here is from genome assembly GCA_030263375.1 of Deltaproteobacteria bacterium PRO3. Classification (NCBI taxonomy): domain Bacteria; class Deltaproteobacteria; species Deltaproteobacteria bacterium PRO3. The sequence goes on along the minus strand of SZOV01000005.1, from coordinate 75,289 downwards.
GGCCGCCCGCGAGGACGACGATGTTCAGGACGACCGAGCGGCGGTGCAGGGCGTCGAAGCGGGCCTTGAGGGTTTTGCCCAGGTCGCTGTCCTCCTCGACGGTCTTCATCTGGACCTTCAGGTCGTGCACCTGGGGCCGGACGACGGTGCCGGCATAGACCGAGCAGCCCAGCATCATCGCCAGCAAGACGACGCGGATGAGCGGCAGCTGCTTGACGAGCAGGGCCTCGGTCAGTGTGCCCAGCGCCATCATGCCGCCGGCGACGTAGCCCAGCAGATAATATTTCGGGAAGATCGCGGTGATCACTAGGCTGGCCATGTCTTTGGGCAGTTGGGTGAAGACGGTGGGCGTCGTGAAAAAAGAGAAGAAGACGATGCCCCCGACCCACAGGACGAGGCCGAGCAGGTACAAGAATTGGGCGAGGAAGGACATGGGGGGGTGATAGTGAGGGAAAGTTGTGGGTGTCAAGGAAACCCGAAGAGGTATCCCTGGATACGGCCGAATTCTTCGTCGCAGGGTAGGGGCGAACACAAGGTTCGCCCCTACAGGGCAAAACTTTAGTTGAAGCCTAACTCACCGGTTGATATGGACCTTCCCCAGAGAACCAAGCATCCATGATTTTCAAGGATAATTTGTCCAAGGAGGCGGTATGAAAAAGATCGGCGTGCTCTTATCCGGCTGCGGCGTCAAGGACGGCTCCGAGATCCATGAGGCCGTGCTGACCCTCTTGGCCATCGACCGCGCGGGCGCCCAGGCCGTCTTCCTCGCCCCCAACAGCGAGCTCGAGGTGGTCAACCACCTCACCGGCGAGCCCACCGGCGAGAAGCGCAACGTCCTGCTCGAGTCCGCCCGCATCGCGCGCGGCAACATCAAGGACATCGCCCAGGTGAAGGCCGCGGACCTCGACGCGCTCATCCTGCCCGGCGGCTATGGCGCCGCGAAGAACCTCTGCGACTTCGCTTACAAAGGGCCCGACGCCAAGCCCCACGGCGAGGTGGCCCGCCTGGTGAAAGAAGTGCATTCGGCCAGGAAGCCGATCGGCGCGATCTGCATCGCCCCCGCGACCATCGCCGCGATCCTGGGCCGCGACGCCCATCCCAGCCTCACGGTGGGTAACGACAAGGGCACCGCCGAGGCCCTGCAAAAGATGGGCGCCCAGCACAAGGAATGCCCGGTCCGCGAATTCCACGTGGACGAGAAGAACAAGATCGTCAGGGCATCGAGAAGCTCGTGAAGAAAGTCCTCGAACTCAGCTGACAAGGTGAAACGTGGAAGCTGAGGCGCGAGGCGGGTCTTAGGTCCCGATTCGCGCCGGGCGTTTCACTTTCAAGCCGGATATGGCCCGCGATCCCAAAGTTACTCCCATCACCCGCAACGACCCGCGCACCTTCTACGCGACCCGCGTCGCCCACACCCCGCAGGGCGAGGTCTGGGACCTCTGGACCGTCCTGGACGGCCGCCGCGTCGGCAACCTGATCGTGGTAGACAACGGCGAGGTCGTCTACGGCCTGGCCGCCGTGCGCCGCGGCACCGACCATGCCGAGCTCACCGACCTGATGGACTGCCTCTATCCGCCGGCCTGCACCGAGGCGGCGCGGCAGGAGCTCATGGTGGTCGAGTACGACGAGGAGCCTAAGATCTACGACACCACCTACTGACATCCTTTCGTGACGCGGCTTTTGGAGGTGCGCCCCGCAACGGAAGAAAGGGTGTCCCTTCCGGGACCTGCGGAACTCGCATCCTTTAGGTTTGCCGTTCACCCCTTGCCGGCGATCTCGCTGCGGCAATTTATTTCATCACTTTATCTCGGCCTTAAGGTTGGCTCAGACAGTCCTCGGTCCCTCCAGGGACACCCTTTCTTCCGCTGCGGGGCGGTCTATTAGAGGGGGCGAGATCCCTAGTCTCCTCGTTTGGGAAGTTTGTTTTTTTCCGCGAAAAAAAAGGCGTCCCGGTGGGGACGCCTTCTCGTATCCAATGAATTCTAGGGAAATTACGCGTGCTTCTTGAAGTATTCCTTCGAAGTCTCCACACCCGGCTTGATGCTGTCCGCGCCGGGCTTCCAGTTGGCGGGGCAGACTTCGCCGTTCTTTTGGAAGAAGTTGAGCGCGTCGACCACGCGCAGGGCCTCGTCGGTGCTGCGGCCCAGCGGCAGGTCGTTGATCACGGCGCTGCGCAAGACGCCCTCTTCGTCGATCAGGAAGAGGCCGCGCAGGGCGATGCCCGCGCCCTCAAGCAGCACGCCGTACTTGCGGCTGATGTCCTTGTTGACGTCGGCGATCAAGGGGTACTTGATCTCGCCCAGGCCGCCTTCGGCGCGCGGGGTCTTCTTCCAGGCGAGGTGGGAGAACTGGCTGTCGATCGAGCAGCCCAACACCTGCACGCCGCGCTTCTTGAACTCTTCGATGTTTTGGCTGAAGGCGATGATCTCGGTGGGGGCGACGAAGGTGAAGTCGAGCGGGTAGAAGAACAGGATGACCTTCTTGCCCTTGTAGTCGGAAAGGGAAATCTCTTTGAAGGAGTTGTCCTCCAGGACCGCCACGGCTTTGAAGTCGGGGGCCTTTTGCGTCACTTGAACCATAAATGCGTCTCCTTTGTTGACGGTCGGTGCCGATCCGGGACCGCGCCCCAAGAGGACAGGGCCCGCATCGAAGAGTGAATTCGGAATCGATCTCCAATGCTATAGCCTAGCGGCAAAAATGCGGTCAACGGATTTCCCGGCGGGGGAAGGGGGCTATTCGTGGATCCCGACCGCGTCGGGGAACATCTCGGCCAGGTATTCGAGGACGTCGCGGACGCTGACCACCCGCTCCGGGCGGCCCCCCGCGAGGATGGGGATGTGGCGGAAGCCGCCCAGCGACATCTTGTGCAGGGCATAGGCGATTTTGTCGTCGTATTCCAGGGTCTCGGGGTCCGGCGTCAGGATCTGCGAGACGGGGCGGTTTTCCCAGTCCGGTCCCGAGTTCATCACCTTGAAGAGGAGGTCGCGCTCGGTGACGATGCCGACCAGCTTTTCCCCCTCCATCACCAGGACGCAGCGATTTCCCGGTCCCAGGTGCTCGGCGACCTCCCGAAGCGGCGTGTCGGGCCGCACCAGGGCCGGGCCGGAGCTGGGCAGCTTGCGCAGGTCGTCCTTGACCAGGCTCTTCTCCAGCCGGGTCGTGGGTCGTACGCCGTCGAAGGCGGTCAGGTCCTCGCCGCATTCCTCGCAGGCGTCGCTGCCGGCGATGTTTTCGTAATTGCAAAAGGGGCATTTCATGCGCCGCCCCCCTCCGGCGCCACCGTCCAGGTGTCGCCGCTGTTCCAGAGTTTTTCCAAATCTCCGCGGCCCTGCTTCGCCTCGGCCGCCGTCGCTTGTTCGTTGACCAGCTGGTCGTAGGTGGGCCGCCGGATCGCGCGAAACACCCCCATCGGCACCGGGAAGCGCGGCAGGTCCATCCGGGCGAGGAATTCGGCGTAGGTCGGATTTTCCAGGTGCGGGTCGTGGACCAGGAGGTCCTTGGGCGGCGACTTGGGGTCGAAGTCGACCACCTCGGGCTCCAGTCCCTTGAGCCGGATCCCCTTGTTGCGGTCCTTGCCGAAGATCAGCGGCTGGCCGGCGACCAGCGTCAGCGCCGTGTCGTCGCGGGTCTGCTTATCGTCGATCGCCTGGAAGGCGTTGTCGTTGAAGATGACGCAGTTTTGGTAGATCTCGACGAAGGCCGAGCCGCGGTGCTCGCCGGCCGCCTGGAAGATCTCGGCCATGTGCTTGACGTCGGTGTCGTGGGTGCGCGCGACGAAGGTCGCCTCGGAGCCCAGCGCCAGGCTCATCGGGTTGAGCGGGTAGTCGACGCTGCCGAAGGGCGTGGACTTGGTCTTCTTCCCGTACTCCGAGGTCGGGGAGTACTGCCCTTTGGTCAGGCCGTAGATGCGGTTGTTGAACAATAGGATCTTGAGATCGACGTTGCGGCGCAGGGCATGGATCAAGTGATTGCCGCCGATGCTCAACCCGTCGCCGTCGCCCGTGATAACCCACACCGAGAGCTCGGGGCGGTAGACCTTCAGCCCCGTGGCGACGGCCGGCGCGCGGCCGTGGATGGTGTGGAAGCCGTAAGTCTCCATGTAATAGGGAAAGCGGCTCGAGCAGCCGATCCCCGAGATGAAGACGAAGTTCTGCCGCGGGATCCCCAGCTTCGGCAATACGTTCTGCAGCGTCGCTAGGATGGCGTAATCCCCGCAGCCGGGGCACCAACGTACGTCCTGGTCGCTGATGAAGTCTTTGCGCGTGACGGGCGCGGGGGCGACGGGGCTAGCGGTTTCCGACGACATGCTTGACCTCCCTGTTGGCTCCCAATCGCGCGCGCACGCCCTCGAGGATCTCGGCGATCCGAAAGGGTTTCCCCTGCACCTTGCTGAGCGGCTGGGCGTCGACCAAAAATTTTCCCCTAAGCAGCAGGGCGAGCTGGCCCAGGTTCATCTCGGGCACCAGGACCTTGTCGAAGCTCTTCAAGATCGCCTCGAGGTTGCGGGGGAAGGGGTTGAGGTGGCGTAGGTGGATGCTGCTCACCGCCGCGCCCTCGCGCTGCAGCTGCTCGACCGCCGTGGTGATCGCGCCGTAGGTCGAGCCCCAGCCCACCACCAAGAGCTCGCCCTCGGGCCGGCCGAAGACCTCGAGGTCGGGGATGTCCTGGGCGACGGCGGCCACCTTGTCGGCGCGCAGGTGGGTCATCCGCTCGTGGTTGAGCGGGTCGTAGCTGACGTTGCCGCTGCGGTCTTCCTTCTCGAGGCCGCCGATGCGGTGCTCGAGGCCGGGCGTCCCGGGAATGGCCCAGGGCCGCGCGAGGGTCTTCTCGTCGCGCAGGTAGGGTAAAAATTTCTCGCCCGCCGCCCGCTCGGGGTGGCGGACCTCGATCGGCGCCAGCTCGGAGAGGCTGGGGATCAGCCAGGGCTCGCTGCCGTTGGCCAGATAGCCGTCGGAGAGGAAGAGCACCGGCGTCATGTACTTCACCGCGATGCGCACGGCCTCGATGGCCATGGCGAAGCAGTCGGCGGGCGTGGCCGGCGCCAGGATCGGCACCGGGCTCTCGCCGTTGCGACCGAACATCGCCTGCAGCAGGTCGGCCTGCTCGGTCTTGGTCGGCAGGCCCGTACTGGGGCCGCCGCGCTGGATGTCGAGGATGATCAGCGGCAGCTCGGCCATCACCGCGAGGTTGAGCGCCTCGCTCTTCAGCGCCAGGCCCGGCCCGCTGGTTCCGGTCATCGCGATGCAGCCGCCGAAGGCCCCGCCGATCGCCGCGCCGATCGCGGCAATCTCGTCCTCGGCCTGGACCGTGCGGACGCCGAAATTCTTCAGCTTGGAGAGCTCGTGGAGGATGTCGCTGGCCGGCGTGATCGGGTAGCTGCAGTAGAGCAGGGGGGTCTTGGCCAGTTCGGCGGCGGTGACGAAGCCGATCGCGGTCGCCGTGTTGCCCATGATGTTGCGGTACTTGCCGGGCTTGAGCCGCGCGGGGCGGATCTTGTAGTGCGTCGAGACCACCTCCGCGGTCTCGGCCAGATGAAAGCCAGCCTTCAGCGCGAGGATATTGGCCTGGGCGACCTCGGGTTTCTTGCCGAACTGCTTCTCGATCCAGGCTATCGTCGTCTCCATCGGCCGGTCATACATCCAGTACATCATGCCCAAGGCGAAGAGGTTCTTCGAGCGGTCCTTCTCCTTGTTGGTCAGGGGAAGCCTCTCGAGGGCCTTTTGGTTGAGGCTGGAGATGGGAAGCGCGATGACGCGCCAGTCCTTGAGCGAGCCGTCCTCGATCGGGTTGGAGCCGTAGCCGGCCCGCTCGAGGTTGCGCTCGTTGAAGGCGTCCTGGTTGAGGATGAGGATGCCGCCGTGGGGCAGGTCCCTCAGGTTGGTCTTCAGGGCCGCCGGGTTCATCGCGATCAGGACGTCGGGCTGGTCGCCCGGCGTGCGGATGTCGTGGTTGGAAAAGTTCAGCTGGAAGGCGCTGACGCCGGGCAGCGAACCTGCCGGGGCGCGGATCTCGGCGGGGTAGTCCGGCAGGGTGCTGATGTCGTTGCCCAGGACCGCGCTGGTATTGGTGAATTGGGTTCCGGTCAATTGCATGCCGTCGCCCGAATCGCCCGCGAAGCGGATGACGACGCCGTCGATCTCTTGCCGTTGTTTAGCGGGACGGTTCAGGCTCGCCGAATGTTCCGGGTCCATGGGAAACGATGCTCCTTCTTAAGCCCCCTCCGCGCTGCGGCTGATCCGGTGCGGGTCGGGGGGTAGGTTATAAATTTCCAGCGGAAAATTCTCCGAGAGGTAAAAGACGATGTCGCGGACCGAGACCAGGCCCAGGAATTCCCGCTTCCCGTTGACGACGGGCAGATGCCGGTACTTGCCGTCGTGCATCAGGCGGATGGCGACGGCCAAGGTGTCCTCGCGATCCAGCACCTTGGGCTTGGGGGTCATCAGCTTTTCGATGGGGGTCTCGGGGTCGGCGTCGGCCAGGAGGCCGCGGATCAGGGCGTCGCGCTCGGTGAAGATCCCCACGACCTTCTTGCCCGAGACGACGACGGCGCAGCCGGTGCGGCGCTCTTGCATGCGGCGCACCACCTCGCCCAGCGGCGTCTCGGGCGGGACCGTCAGGCCCTCCCGCGTGGCAAGGTTTCGGATTTTCTCGGTTTTGAGCGCCGCTTCGAAATTCACCGGAATTTCCCTCTGGAATGAAACCAGTCGGTTCGCAAGCAAGCCGAGTTTAGCGCGGCCGGGGAGGCAATAAAATGAGAAATATCAATCAAAATTGGTCTTGCGCCTAAGGCCGGGTATACATTAGGGAATCCCCATGCTCGTCGTGCGTCGGCCAAAACTGTCTTTGTGGGACAAACTGTACCTGGGGGCGGTCTTCAAGGGGATGTGGATCACCCTGAAGCACGCCGTGGGGAATATCTTCCACCAAGAGCGCATCCTCACCTACGAATACCCCGAGATGAAGAAGCCCATCCCCGAGAACTACCGCGCCGAGCATCGCCTGATGCGGCGGCCCGACGAAACCCCGCGCTGCACCGCCTGCATGCTCTGCGCGACCGCCTGCCCGGCCGACTGCATCGAGATCGTCGCGGCCGAGCACCCCGACCCCAGGGTCGAGAAGTATCCCGCCGTCTACAACATCAACCTGCTGCGCTGCGTGTATTGCTCGCTCTGCGTCGAGGCCTGCCCCTGCGACGCCATCCGCATGGACACCATGAAGATCGAGCAGGCCGGCTATACCCGCGAGCACTTCATCGTCGACAAAGAATACCTCCTCAAGAACCACCCCGAGGGGAAGAGCCCTTACTCGATCGCCCTCTATTGAGGTGCGCCCTGCATAGGGAGAAAGGGTGTCCCTTCCGGGACCTGCGGAACTCGCATCCATCAGATTTGCTGTTCAGTCCTTTCAGGCGGGGCAGACTTCAAAATTCTTATCCACGTTTTCTATCCTCTAAGGTTGGCTCAGACAGTCCTCGGTCCCTCCAGGGACACCCTTTCTCCCAATGCAGGGCGGTTTATTAGATGGATTTGAATTCCTCAGCCTTCACGATTTCGTTGACTCGGCGGGCGCCGAGCCCTAAAGATCCCGGCATATGCCCAAAACCTACCCAGTGACGCTGATCGAGGGCGACGGCATCGGCCCCGAGATCTGCGCCGAGATGAAGAAGGTCGTGGCCGCGACGGGGGTGAGGCTGGAGTTTTTCCCCGCCTATGCAGGCCAGACCGGGATCGAAAAGTTCAACGACACGCTTCCCGACCAGACGCTCAAACTCATCAAGAAGACCCGGGTCGCGATCAAAGGCCCGCTGATGACGCCCATCGCCAAGGGCTTCGGCAGCATCAACGTCCTGCTGCGCAAGAAGCTCGAGCTCTATGCCAACGTCCGGCCGGTGCGCAGCTTCCCCGGCGTCAGCCCCTATCCCGACGTCGACCTGGTGATCATGCGCGAGAACACCGAGGACCTGTATTCCGGCATCGAGCACGAGATCGCCCCCGGCGTCGTCGAGAGCATCAAGGTCATCACCCGAACGGCCTCGACCCGCATCGCCAAGTACGCCTTCGACTATGCCAAGCGCAACAAGCGCAAGAAGGTCACCTCCATCCACAAGGCCAACATCATGAAGCTCTCCGACGGGCTGTTTCTGGAGTGCGCGCGGCAGGTGTCGAAATCCTACCCCGGAATCGAGTACGCCGAGATGATCGTCGACAACGCCTGCATGCAGCTGGTGACGCGGCCCTCGCAGTTCGATGTGCTGCTTTTGGAGAATCTCTACGGCGACATCGTCTCGGACCTCTGCGCGGGACTGGTGGGCGGCCTGGGCCTGGTGCCCGGCGGCAACATCGGGAAGAAGTACGCGATCTTCGAGTCGGTGCACGGCTCGGCCCCCGACATCGCGGGCAAGGGCGTCGCCAATCCCATCGCGATCATCCTGACCCTGGCGATGATGCTGGATTATCTCGGCGAGACGAAGGCCGGGCAGGCGGTGCAGGCCGCGGTGACGAATATCCTGAAGGCCAAGAAGGTGCGCACCCCCGACTTGGGCGGCAAGCACACGACGGCCCAAATGGGCGACGCGATCGCCGCCGAGGTCGAGAGGTTGATGTAGGGGCTTTGTTCAAGCGTCGATGAATTTACCGGCCCTACGGACGTCGCAATAAATCAGGAGACCTGAAATGCCCAAAAAAGAACTGAAAGAAGGCGCCCCCGCCCCCGACTTCACGCTCCCCGACCAAGACGGCAAGAAGGTCAAGCTGAGCGACTTCAAGGGGAAGAAAAACGTCGTCCTCTACTTCTACCCGAAGGACATGACCCCCGGCTGCACGACCGAGGCCTGCGATTTCAGCGACGACAGCGCGAAGTTCGCCAAGAAAAACGCCGTGATCCTGGGCGTCAGCTTCGACGACGCCGCCAGCCACCAAAAATTCATCGCCAAGCACAAGCTGAAGCTGACCCTGCTCTCCGACTTGGACAAGAAGGTCGCCGACAAGTACGGCGTCTACCAAGAGAAGAGCCTCTACGGCCGAAAGTTCATGGGCATCGTGCGCTCGACCTTCGTGATCGACAAGCAGGGAAAGCTCAAGAAGATCTTCCCGAAGGTGAAGGTGGCGGGGCACTCCGACGAGGTCTTGGCGGCCTTGGCGGAATAGCGATGCGCGCCCTCGGCACCGACGAGCGGTTCTCGCGCGGCGTCGAGGCGCTGAAGGGCCTGGCGATCCTCGGGATCGTCTTCTATCACTACGATCGGCGGCTCAGCGGCGTCGAAAATCAATTCCAATGGATGTTTGGTCCGCTGCCCGCGTCGCCCCAGGAATGGGGATATTTGGGGGCGAGCCTGTTTTTTATTTTGAGCGGGTGGGGGCTGGCTTATGCCGCGCTCGGTGTAAAAAATAGGTCCGAACTTTGTCCCGCAGGGGCCCTTCCCCCCTTGGCGGGGGACAGGCGCGAACGGCCCCTGCGGTTTTTCGCAAAACGCCTGCGCCGGATCGTGCCGCTGTACTATTTATCGGTTCTGATTTTTTTCTTCGGTTTCCTGATTTTCACCTCGCAAGACCTGTCGAAGCTCTCCGGCCAATTCGTACTCAAATTACTCTTTTTGCAAAATGTCAGCCCCGAGACCATCTTCAGCTACAACTCCTCTTGGTGGTTTTTAGGGACCCTGGTCTACCTCTACGCGGCCTATCCCTGGCTGCTGCGGGTCTTTCAAAGGTCTCCCAACCTCGCCTTGGCCTTGTGTCTCGTGCTCAGCTTCGCGTTCTCGCACCTGCTCGCCCTGAGGCCGGTCGCCGACCGGCATCCCTATTTGGCGATGGGCGGCTTTCCCCTGGTGAAGCTGGGCGAGTTCGGCCTCGGGATGTGGGTGGCCTGCGTCGGGCGGTCCTCGCCGAAAAAGTGGCTCGGCGTAACCTTGCTGCTGACGGCCTCCGGGCTATTAGGCCTGCGGCATCCCGCTTTCTATCCTTTGCACCCGCTGGGCTTGGTCGCGCCGCTTCTCCTCCTCGCAGGCTGGATTCCCACCCTTGGCCTGGCCCGCTTGGGTGTTTGCAGCTACGGCCTCTTTCTGTTCCACCGACCGCTTATCGACCCCTGGCTGGCTGGGCTGCGCTCCTTCGGCCTCGGGGATAGCGCTTGGCTGGCCCCGGCGATCTTTACTATATTGGTCTTGGCATTCACCGTTCCGCTGGAGAGGTGGACTCAGCATGTCTTCGGAAGAAAATAACCCGCCCGAGGCCCAAACTCCCGAGGTCGCCGAAAAATTCCCCCGCGGCCGCGTGCAGCGCTGGTTTCCCCAGTCGCGCTACGGCTTTATCAAGGACCGCAATGGCCGCGACGTCTATTTCAACTTGGACGAGGTGCGCTTCGTCGGCGGCAAGGACCACCGCGACCTCCGCGAGGGGCAAGAGGTCGGCTACGACCTGGGCTGGACCTCGCACGGCGAGCATGTCGTCAAGATGAAGATTTACTAGGGATCAGTGCTTCAGCGGATCCCCGCCCGCCATCGAGCAGAACCACTCGTAGTCGATCAGCTCTTTGATCGTGGGGTTGTCGCCGCAGACGGGGCAGGCCGGGTCGCGGCGGACCTTCATCTCGCGGACCTTCATCTTGAGGGTGTCCATGATGAGCAGGCGGTTGACCAGCGGGTCGCCCTTGCCGAGCAGCAGCTTCAAGACCTCGATGCCTTGGATGCAGCCGATGATGCCGGGGAGCACGCCGAAGACGCCGGCCTCTTGGCAGGAAGGCGCCATCTCGGGCGGCGGGGGCTCGGGGTAGAGGCAGCGGTAGCAGGGGCCTTCGAAGGGCATGATCACGTTGACCTGGCCCTCGAAACGGAAGATGCTGCCGTCGACCAGCGGCTTCTTCAAGAAGACGCAGGCGTCGTTGATCAGGTAGCGCGTCGGGAAGTTGTCGCAGCCGTTGACGATGACGTCGTAGTCCTTGATCAGCTCCATCACGTTGTCGCGGCTCAGGCGCTCGCGGTAGGTGACGACGTTGATGTCGGGGTTGAGACCCTTGAGAGTCTGCTTGGCGGATTCGACCTTCGGCTCGCCGATGCGCGCCTCGTTGTGGAGGATTTGGCGCTGCAGGTTGCTGCGGTCGACGACGTCGTTGTCGACGATGCCGAGGGTGCCGACGCCGGCCGCGGCCAGATAGTAGGCCGTCGGCGAGCCCAGGCCGCCGGCGCCCACCAAAAATACTTTAGAGTCGAGCAGCTTCACCTGCCCCTCCTCGCCGACCTCGGGCATGAGGATGTGGCGCGAGTAGCGCTCGAGCTTTTGCGAGTCGAGGAAGGTCTGCTTGACGGTGGGACGGCCCTCTTGGTTCCAGCGGCTGTAGCCGCCGATCAGCGAGTGGACCTTGCTGTAACCCATTTGCTTGAGGCTTAAGGCCGCCAGCGCGCTGCGGTTGCCGCCGGCACAGTAGGCGACGATCTCGCGGTTGCGGTCGGGGACGGCGTCTTCGATCTTGAGCTCGAGCAGGCCGCGGGGGATCAGTTTGGCGTTGGGCAGGATGCCGCGCTCTTGCTCCTCCTTCTCGCGGACGTCGAGCAGGACAAGGTCGGGGTTTTTCTTCTGCAGCTCGACCAGCTGGTCGGGGGTGAGCTCGGAGATCTGCTGCTTGGTTTGCTTGAGGATGTCTTGAACGCTGGGCATTCGCCTTCTCCTAGTCCAAAAAACATTGGACTTTCTAAGCTATGTCCCGCGGTGCGCCGTGTCAAGGGGCCAAATTTTCGGGGTTCTGCGGTAAATATCCTGGATTTAGTGGCTTTTCGTGGCTTATGAAGGAGCCAATTTGCGCCCGTAGCTCAGCTGGATAGAGCAACGGCCTTTAAGCCATATACCTAGGAGCCTTGACGGGGAAACGAAACCCGTTAAGTGGACCGCACTGTATCGGGGGAACCTTCCCGAGTCATGTCGATGGCAATCCCGAGGAAACCGGCGAATCATGCCGGGATCCGTAGAGACTATACGTGCGGCACCTGAAACGGTGAAGAGATAGTCCAGACCACAAACCTCGAGCTATCGGGGGTGGTGAAAACCATAGTGGTAAGCTAAGCCGTAGGTCGCAGGTTCGACTCCTGCCGGGCGCGCCATTCCATACGCATTCACATTTTTCTTTCGTTGACTTTGGGCTCGGGATGTTTTCTTCCACAGGGGCACTCCCCGGGTTCCTGGATACACAACTACTGGAGGTTCTATGACGAGAATGGGCAAAGGCCTTGTCCTGCTTTCTTTCTTCTGCGCGACGGCGTTCCATGCTGTCTCCGCGCGGGCGACCAACGTCGCCCTCTTCGACAACGACACCTACGTTGATTCGGCGGGCGGCAGCGGCGCCGAGGCCGACAATATGCAGGCGGCGATCGCCTCGTTCGGTCACGTGGTCACCCCCTTCACCGGCATCACGGCAGCGGATTTCACCGCCGCCTTCGCCGGAAACCAGGTCTTCGTGATGCCTGAGCAGGAAAACGCCGAGCTGAACCCCGACCTCGACGACGCCGCGCGCGCCGCGATCCGCGATTTCGTCGAGGGCGGCGGGCGCATGATCATCGCCAGCGACGGCACGAACGGCAACAGCTGGACGCCCAGCTTGATCAACGCGGTGTTCGGCCTGAGCGTTACCAATAATCAGACGGTCTCCGACCCCACCGACCGGGTGCTGAGCGGCACGATCTTCGACAATGCGGCCGCCCAGCTTCCCGAAAACAACGCGACGGAGGGTCTGGATCTGGCGAGCCTCCCCGCCGGCGCCCTCAACGTCTACGCGGACGCCACCGTCGCGGTCGTGACGATCATCCCGGCGGGCGAGGGGGAGATCATCTTCCTGGGCTACGACTGGTTCAATTCCAATCCCCCCAACGGCGCCGGCCAAGACGGTGGCTGGACGGGGGTGCTCGAAGCCGCATTGGCCGACGCCGACTTGGCGATCGCCAAGACCGCGTCGCCGACCTTGGTCGACGTCGGCGAGAACTTCACCTACACCCTCACGGTCACCAACAACGGCCCCAACGACGCCGTCAGCGTCCTCGCCTCGGATTTCCTGCCCCCGGGCGTGACCTTGGTCAGCGCCGTACCCTCGCAGGGGGACTGCACCGGCAGCGGCCCAGTGGACTGCGACCTCGGCGCCTTGGCGAACGGCGCCTCGGCGACGATCACCATCGTGGTGACCGCGGACATCGAGGGCGACCTGACTAACCGTGCGGACGTCGTCGGGGCGATGATCGATCCCGATCCGGCCAACAACGAGGCGGTGGCCTCGGTGACGGCGGTCAACCCGCCCCCGGCGCCCAATCTGATCTCCGGGGCGGGCTGCAGACTGTCGGCCGGCATGGCCTCGGGTGTTTCCTTTTCCGGCCTCTGGGCCTTTGCCCTGGCCGCTTGGGTCGCGCTGCGCGGCCTGAAGGCCCGTCGCTAGTCGTCGCGATTGCTTTTCCAAGGCCGCGGGGCCGAGAGTCCCGCGGCCTTTTTATTTGCGGCGGCTCCGGCTTGTCTTTTTTGCGATTGACATTATCATTCAGGTACTTAAAGAAGCCTTACCCGCGCCAAGCGCGGAAAACGGTGGGCGTAGCTCAATGGTCGAGCACTGGGTTGTGGTCCCAGGGGTTGAGGGTTCGAGTCCCTTCGCCCACCCCAAGATCGAAGCCATTTCGGAAATCCGGAATGGCTTTTTTATTTCATGCTGGAGCGCAGCTGGACCATGACCTCTTGGCTGATGCGGATGCGCCCGCGGCGCGGTTGGTCGAGGTCGAGGACGATGTAGGTGACGAGGCTGATGAGAAAGGCGAAGCCGAAGGTGGCGAGCCAGCTGCGCCTTTTCCCGATGCCGAAGGAGTGGCCGATGAACAGGCCCGCGATGAAGGTGGAGACGATCAGCAGCACGATGATCGGCTGCGGAACCTCGTTTTGCCGGGCGGCCACTCGCTCGGTTCCGGTGTCGATCATCGTGTTGAGGCTGTCGACGATCAGGAGGTTGTTGGGCGACAGGGGATTTGCGTGCGCTTGTTCCATGCCCAGCTTCCAGATCTCGTTTTGGAGGGCCTCGGAGGGCTGGAGGGCGCCGGAGACGGCCTCGGCGTCGGTGGTCATGCGGAAGAAGGCCAGGCGCGCGTCAGTATAGCGCCGCAAGAGCTCGCGGTAAGGTTCCCGCCGGACCTCGTCGAAGAGGTCGCCGCGGAGGTAGGCGGTGCCGATGGCGTTAGCCTCTTGGATGAGCATGGCCTTGCGGGTCTCGAAGCGGGTGGAGGCCATGGAGTAGCTGAAGCCGAGCAGCAGGCCCACCAGGGCCAAGAGGGCCCCCTTGACGGTGTTGAGGGCCGAATTGCTCTCCTCGGAGGGTTTCCCGAGGCGCCGCCCGATCCAATAGCCCAACTCGATGGCGAGGATGAGGAGCAGAAAAAGCGCGGCCGCGATTTGCCAAGAGGGATAAGAGTGGAGGCTGCTCATGAAGTGTGGCGAAATGTGCCTATTTCCCGGCGGGTTGACAAGAAAAATGCATCCAAAGCGCGATCTCAGAATCCCCTTGAAAAGCCTGGAAAATGGACTCATAAGGGGGCGGCTTGATTTTGTTTTTCCGAAGGGTTGACGCGGGAAATTCAAAAGTATATGCACCAGCGCCGTTAGCTCAGCTGGATAGAGCGTTGATTCGCGAGCCCGAAGCAAGTTCGGGCTCGCTAAAGCCCAGGGGGAGTTACCTCCTCCCCCTTCAACCCCCACCGGTTGAGGTATTTTTTGCTGTGAGAGGTTTTGCGCCGTTAGCTCAGCTGGATAGAGCAACTGGCTTCGAACCAGTAGGTCGGGAGTTCGAATCTCTCACGGCGCGCCAACAAAATTTCCTTAGGGTGATTAGCTCAGTTGGTAGAGCAGCTGACTCTTAATCAGCGGGTCGCAGGTTCGACTCCTGCATCACCCACCAAAGGCTACGTAAACGCGTAGCCTTTTTTTATTTGTGAATCCGCTGGGGGTTGAAGGGGGAGGGCGGAGCCGCCCCCTGGGCTTTAGCAGTCCCGAATTTACTTCGGGACTGCGAATAAATCGCAGGTTCGACTCCTGCATCACCCACCCATAGCCGCGGTTTCACTGCGGCTTTTTTTTTGCCCTGACTCCACATCCACGAAGAATTTTCTTGGCAACCGCCTCTCCCTGCAGGGACAATCACCGCAAATCCACACAATCCGGGTGAGAGAAGGAGAGCGTATGCCCATTTGTTCCGCCCTGTCTCGCAGGCCGATTCGCCAAACCTTGATGGCCCTCGCTCTGATGCTGGCCCCAGCCTTTGCCCTGCACCCCCGTCTCGCCGAGGCCTGCACCCGCGTCCTCTGGAACGACCAGCCCGGCGTCATGATGACCGGCCGCACGATGGACTGGGCGGAAAGCACCCAGCCGGCCCTTTGGGTGATGCCGCGCGGGCTGGTGCGGGAAGGCGGCGTTCCGGACAACCCCGCGAAGTGGACCTCGAAGTACGGCAGCGTGGTGACCTCGGTCTACGACCTGGGTGCGGCCGACGGCGTCAACGAGAAGGGACTCGCCGGCCACATGCTATTCCTAAGGGCCACCGATTTCGGCCCGCGCGACCCCGCCAAGCCGGGGCTGCTCGCCGGCCTCTGGGTCCAATACCTCTTGGATAACTACGCGACCGTGGCCGAGGCGGTGGAGGCCATGAAGCAGATCCAGCCGGTGATGCAGGAGGCGCGCGGCTTTCATAGCACCGTCCACGTCGCGGTCGAGGACGTCGGCGGCGACTCCGCCATCTTCGAGTACGTCGGCGGCAAGCTGACGGTACATCACGGCAAGCAGTACACGGTGATGACCAACGACCCGCCCTATGACCAACAGCTCGAGCTGCTGAAGAAATACGACTTCCGCAATCCCAACTCGATGACCCCGCTGCCCGGCAACGTCAACCCGATGGACCGCTTCGTCCGCGCGACCTACTTCCGCAACCTGCTGCGCAAGCCGGCCGGCGAGCGCGAGGGCGCGGCGGCCCTGATGTCGATCGTGCGGAACGTCTCGGTGCCCTTCGACGCGCCCTACACCAACGACCCGCGCTTCTCGGTCTACAACACCGAGTACCGCACCCTGAGCGACCTCGCCAACGGCGTCTACTTTTGGGAATACACCCGCAGCCCCAACGTCCTGTGGGTCAACCTCAAGGGGCTTCGCTTCGACGCGGGTTCTCCGGTGCTGAGGCTGGACCCGACGCAGGCAAACCTGGTCGGCGACGTGACGGCCCGCTTCCAGCCGGTGCCCAAAGCGGCATTCTGATCTTTTTTCTAACAAATTGATGGACATCGGGGTCGGATCTCTCGTTATGAACCTCGTTATGCGCGCGATCGCGGCCCAAGCATGGCGAAATGTCCGAGGGCTCTGGGTGCTGCTGCTTTGCCTCGCGGCGCCGGCGCCCCTCGAGGCCCAGGAGCGGCCCCTGACCTGGCAAGACTGCGTCAACGAGGCCGCCATCCAAAACCCCGACATCGTGGCCGCCATCCAGACCGTCGCCAAGGCCCGCTCCCGGATCGGGGCCAGCCGCAGCGACTACTTCCCTCAATTGACCCCCAGCGCGGGTTACAACGCCAGCAACTCGGCCAATACGACCGGGATCAATCCCACCTCGCCCATCGACATCGACACGGGCACCCGCAACCAATTCCAGGTCGGCGTCGTCCTCGAGCAGAACATCTTCGAGGGTTTCAAGACCTCCTACGGCGTGAAGAAGAGCCGCGCTGAGTTCGACGACGCCGAGGCCAACCTAAGCCTGGTCAAGTCGCAGGTCTCGGCCGAATTGAAGACCGCCTTCGCGCGCCTGCTGTTTTCGCAAAAGCAGGTCGGGGTGGCGAAGAAGATCCTCGAGCGCCGCGAAGAAAACGTCCGCTTCGTCGACCTGCGCTTCGAGGGCGGCCGCGAGAACAAGGGCTCGCTGATGCGCAGCCAGGCCCTCTACGAGCAGGCGAAGTTCAACTTGGCCGAGACCCAGCGCGCCCTGAAGGTCGCCCGCCGCGAGCTCGCCAAGGCGCTGGGCCGCGAGGCGGCGACGGTCCTCGAGAAGCTGGCGGTGCAGGGCAGCTTCAAGACCCAATTTCCGAAGGAGTCGCCCGACTTCGCGGCCCTGGTGGTCGCGCACCCCGAGCACCGCCGCGCCGAGGCCCAGCTGAACGCGGGCCGGGCCGACGTGAAGATCGCGAAGGGCGACCTCTACCCCTCGCTCGACGCGACGGCCTCGGCGACGCGGCGCAAGTTCGAGGACGGCGGCTCCAACACTCTTTGGTCGGCGGGCGTCAACCTCAACTATCCGCTCTTCACCGGCGGCCGCGATTTCTACGAGGTGCGCGCGGCGCGCTCCGAGGAATTCCGCCTGGCCGAGGCCCTGCGCAGCGGCGACAACCGGCTGGCGCTCCAGCTCAAGCAAAGCTACGCCGATTTCAAGGACGCGATCGAACGCATCCGCGTCCAAGAGAACTTCCTTCAGTCGGCCCAGGTGCGCGCCGAGATCGCGCGTAGCCAGTACGCCAACGGCCTGATCAGCTACCAGGATTGGGACCAGATCGAGAACGACCTGATCGACAGCGAACGCACCATCCTCGAAAGCCTCCGCGACGCCCTGATCGCCGAGGCCGAGTGGGAGAAGGCGCAAGGCAGAGGAGCGATCCCATGAAGAAACCGTTCATCCTCGGCGCCGCCCTACTGGCGGCCGGCGCGCTGGCCTGGTGGGGCTGGACCCAATTTCAAAAGCAGGGCGAGGACCCGAGCTACCGCGAGGCGAAGGTGCGGCGCGGCGACCTCGAGGTGAAGGTGCTCGCCACCGGCCTGGTCGAGCCCGAAAACCGCCTCGAGCTCAAGCCGCCCATCGCCGGCCGGGTCGAGTCGATCTTGGTTGAGGAAGGGCAGGCGGTGAAGAAGGGCCAGGTCCTTGCCTGGCTCAGCTCCTCCGAGCGCGCCGCGCTGCTCGACGCCGCCCGCGCCAAGGGCCCCGGCGAGCTGGCCCGCTGGGAGGGCCTGTTCAAGCCGACGCCGCTCCTGGCCCCGCTGGACGGCCTGATCATCGTGAAGAACGTCGTCCCCGGCCAGGTCGTCACGGCCGCGGATTCGGTCTTGGTGATGTCGGACCATCTCATCGTCACCTCGCAGGTCGACGAGACCGACATCGGGCAGGTCAAGCTGGGCCAAAGGGCCTCGATCACCCTCGACGCATACCCGCGCGAGGAAACGCCCGGGCACGTCACACGCATCGCCTTCGAGTCGAAGACGGTCAACAACGTCACCATCTACGAGGTCGAGGTGCTGCCCGACCGCGTGCCCGACTTCATGCGCAGCGGCATGACCGCCAACGTCCGTTTCGCGGTGGAGCGCCGCGAGGGCGTCCTGCTGATGCCGGTCGAGGCACTGCGCCAGGAGGGCGCCGCGACCGCCGTCCTGGTGCCCAATCCGGCGGGGAAGGGGCCGCCGGAGACGCGTGAGATTAAAGTCGGCTTGACCGAGGGCAAAGACGTCGAGGTGACCTCCGGATTGAAGGACGGCGAGACGATTTTGGTGCCGACCTTGGCGAAGGGCAAGGCGGCGGCGCCCGGCAATCCTTTCTCGCCCTTCGGCGGGGGGCGGCCGCGCGGCGCGAGGTAGTTGCAAGGATGGCGATGATCGAGCTGCAAAATCTTTCCAAGACCTACCGCATGGGCCAGGTGGAAGTCCCGGCCCTGAAGGGCGTCGACCTGACGATCGAGCCCGGCGAATTCGTCGCGATCATGGGCCCCTCGGGCTCGGGGAAATCGACCCTGCTGCAGATCCTGGGGCTGCTCGACGTCCCGGACTCCGGCTCCTTCAAGCTCTTCGGCACCGAGATCTCGCAGTTCGACGCCGACTCGCTGGCTGCGCTGCGCGGCCGCGCGATCGGCTTCGTCTTCCAGCAGTTCAACCTGCTCAAGCGCACCACCGCGGTCGAGAACGTCACCCTCCCGCAGCTTTATTCCAGCCACCACCCCGACCCGGAGAAGGCGAGGCGCCTGTTGACCGGGGTCGGCCTGGGCGACCGGCTCGAGCACAAGCCCAACGAGCTCTCGGGCGGCCAGCAGCAGCGCGTTGCGATCGCGCGCGCCCTGGTCAACGACCCGCCGATCATCCTCGCGGACGAGCCCACCGGCAACCTCGACTCGGTGAGCGAGAAGGAGATCCTCAAGATCCTCGAAGATCTCAATCAAAAGGGAATGACGGTGATCGTCGTCACCCACGAGGCCGAGATCGCCGAGCATGCGCGGCGGGTGATTCGCATGTTGGACGGCGAGATCCAGTCCGACGAGCGCAGGGCCCCGCCGGCGGCGGCCCCCGCCGGTGCCGGCCGCGCGGAGGCGCCGGACCTGAAGGTCGGGCGCGGTTGGGCCAGCCTCAACCTCCGCGAGACCCTGCAGCACTTCAAGCAGGCCTTTCGAGCGCTTTTGGCCAACAAGGTGCGCTCGGCGCTTTCGCTGTTGGGCATCTTGATCGGCGTGGCCTCGCTGATCGCGATGCTGGCGCTGGGCCGCGGGGCGAAGCAGTCGATCGAGACGAGCCTCGCCTCCTTGGGCACCAATTTGCTGACGCTCAGGCCCGGCTCGATCCGCCAGATGGGCGTGGCGTTGGAGTCGGGGGCCGTGACGCGTTTCACGCTGCAGGACGCGCGCGCCATCCAGGCGGCGATCCCCACGGTGAAGCGCGCGGCGGGCATGGTGACGGGGCGGGGCCAGGCGGTCTTCGGCGGCAAGAACTGGAACACCCAAATCCAGGGCACGACGGCGGATTACGCCGAAATGCGCGCCTCCAAGCCGACGGTGGGGCGATTTTTCACGGAAGAGGAGGACCAGCGCCGCGAGCGCGTCGCCCTGATCGGCGCGACGGTGGCCCGCGAGCTCTTCGGCGAGGCCAGCCCGATCGGCGAGCAGATCAAGATCAACAAGGTGAACTTCCAGGTGATCGGCCTGCTGCCGGAGAAGGGCGCGACGACCTTCCGCGACGAGGACGACAAGATCGTGATTCCGCTCAATACGGCGATGTTCCGGCTCTTGGGGAAGGACTACGTCGACTCCATCGACATCGAGGTGGTCAGCCCCGAGGCGATGGAGGAGACGCAGACCGCGATCCGCGAGCTGGTGATGCGGCGGCAGCGACTGCAGCCGCACCAGAGCGACAGCTTCCAGATCCGCAACATGGCGGACATCCAGACGGCGCTCTCGTCGACCAGCCAGACCATGTCGGTCCTGCTGGCCTCGATCGCGACGATCTCGCTCTTGGTGGGCGGGATCGGCATCATGAACATCATGCTGGTCTCGGTGACCGAGCGCACCCGCGAGATCGGCCTGCGCAAGGCGGTGGGGGCGCGGCGCAGCGACATCCTGGCCCAGTTTTTGATCGAGGCGGCGACGGTCAGCCTGATCGGCGGCCTGATAGGGATCGCCCTGGGCTGGGGGATCTCGGAGGGCATGTCCCGTTTCGCCGGCTGGGCGACGGCGGTCGCCCCGGACAGCGTCGCCCTGGCCCTGTTGTTTTCGGCGGGGGTGGGGCTGGTCTTCGGCCTCTGGCCCGCCCGCAAGGCCGCCGGCCTGCATCCCATCGAGGCCCTGCGCTACGAATAGCGGCCAAATTCCGATAAAAGATTGGACACCTCGCCGCAGAGAAAATAAGAGGATGATGGCCTGCGCGAGAGTGGTGGAATGGCAGACACGCTAGGCTTAGAACCTAGTGGCCGTAAGGTCGTGGGGGTTCAAGTCCCCCCTCTCGCACCAAATTTTGCTCCGTCTTCCGCCCCTCCTCGGGCTAATATTTTTGCTCCGTCTACACTTTTCGTGACAAGATTGTCCGAAAATGCAAGACTCCAAGGTCCCTATAGGTACTGATTATCATTAGAGGAAAGCCGTGAAAGTCCAGATCGAAGAACTCTCCCCCATCCGCAAAAAGATGCATTTCGAGCTCCCCCCCGAGGCCTACCAGCGCGCCCTCGACCGGGCCTACGACAAGCTCAAAAAAAAGGTACAGATTAAGGGCTTCCGCAAGGGCAAGGTCCCCCGCGCCATCCTCGAGAAGTACTACAAGGCCCAAACCGAGATGGAGACCGTCAGCGACCTGATCGACAAGTCCTACCGCGAGGCCATCCAAGAGCACGCCATCCCGGCCGTCGAGATGCCCAAGATCAGCGACCTGAAGGTCGAGGCCGACAAGCCGATCACCTTCACCGCCGAGATCGAGGTCCAGCCCAAGGTCGAGACGAAAGATTACTTAAAAATCAAGCTCAAGCGGCCCAAGCTTGAAGTAAGCGACGAAGAGCTCGAGGGCGAGCTGAAGGCCCTGCAAAAGGCCCACGCCCAAAAGGTGCCGGCCCCCGAGGGCACCTCGGCCCGCGAGGGCCACCAGGCCACCATCCACTACGCCGGCACGGTCGACGGCCAGGCCTTCGAGGGCGGCTTCGCCCAAAACGTCCTGGTCGACGTGGGCGCAGGCCGCTATCTCCCCGACTTCGAGGCCGGCCTGATCGGCATGAAGAAGGGCGAGAGCCGCGACATCCCGGTCAAGTTCCCCGACGACTACGGCCACGAGCCCCTGCGCGGCAAGCAGGCCCAGTTCAAGATCGACTTGATCGAGCTCAAAGAAGAGTCCCTCCCGGCCTTGGACGACGACTTCGCCAAGGACATCGGCCAGTTCGAGACCATCGCTCAAGTGAAAGAGCAGCTCAAAGACCACATGCTGAAGAACAAAGAGGCCCAATCCCGGGGCGATCTTTTCAACCAGGTCCTCGAGCACCTGATCGCCAAGAACCCCTTCGAGGTCCCCGACGCCATGATCGGCCGCGAGCTCGACTACATGCTGCACACCCTCGAAAACCAGCTCAAGCAGCAGGGCCTGACCCTCGACAAGCTGGGCATCACCCCCCAGGACTACCGCGAGAAAAACCGCGAAGAGGCCGTCCGCCGCATCAAAGGCTTCTTGCTTTTCGATTCGATTGCCTTGCAGAATCACCTCGAAGTGACCGAGGAGGAAATGCAGGCCCGGATGGCCGACCTGGCGCAGCGCTACAAGCAGCCCGTCGAAGCGATCTATCGTTACTACCAAGAGCACAACATGCTTCGGCCCTTGTTCAACCAGATTTTGGAAGAGAAGACCCTCGACTTCCTGCTTTCCCAGGCCGACATCACCGAGGTGAAGCCCGGCGAGGCCGAGAAGTCCGACAAAAAAGATAAGAAGAAAAAATAAACCGGAGGATCCCCATGACTTTGATTCCCATGGTCGTCGAGCAAACCCACCGCGGCGAGCGCGCCTACGACATCTACTCGCGCCTGCTGAAAGACCGCATCGTCTTCCTGGGGACCCCGGTCAACGACGACGTCTCCAACCTGATCATCGCCCAGCTGCTCTTCCTCGAGAGCGAAGACCCCGAGAAGGATATCTATTTGTACATCAACAGCCCGGGCGGCTCGGTGACGGCCGGCATGGCCATTTATGATACCATGCAGTACGTGAAGCCCGACGTCTCCACGATCTGCGTCGGCCAGGCGGCCTCGATGGGCGCGGTTTTGCTGGCGGCGGGGGCCCACGGCAAGCGCTACGCCCTGCCCAACAGCCGCATCCTGATCCACCAGCCGATGGGCGGCTTCCAGGGGCAGGCCACCGACATCGACATCCAGGCCCGCGAGATCCTGCGCTTAAGGGAAATTCTCAACGGCATTCTCAGCAAGCACACCAAGCAAAGCCTGAAGAAGCTCCAGCAGGACACCGAGCGCGACTATTTCATGTCGGGGGAAGAGGCCAAGGAGTACGGGATCATCGACCAGGTCGTGGTCTACCGCGACAAGGGCGATAAAACTAAAAAGGTGTCTTAAAATTGCGCCTTTAGGGCGGCGCGTGCCAACCCAAGCCCGGCGGCTCTCTCCGCGCCGCGTCAAGCCCTCTGCTTCCTTGACACCCCCCGCCAAAGGTATATGATTTTCTTGAGAGTGTAAGGAGCGATTGTGGCCAAAAACTATACCGATGATTCCACCAATCTGAGCTGTTCTTTCTGCGGCAAGTCCCAGCGCGAGGTCAAAAAACTGATCGCCGGTCCCACCGTCTACATCTGCGACGAGTGCATCGAGCTCTGCAACGACATCATCGCCGAAGAGACCAACAAGCAGGAGATGCTGAAGACCAAGGCGGGCGTGCCCAAGCCTTCCGAGATCAAGAAGATCTTGGACGAGTACGTCATCGGCCAAGAGCGCGCCAAGCGCGTGCTGTCGGTCGCGGTGCACAACCACTACAAGCGCATCGAGGCGCGGCCCACCAGCGACGTCGAGCTGCAAAAGAGCAACATCCTCCTGATCGGCCCCACCGGCAGCGGCAAGACGCTGCTGGCGCAGACGCTCGCCAAGATCCTCAACGTGCCCTTCACCATCGCCGACGCCACCACGTTGACCGAGGCCGGCTACGTGGGCGAGGACGTCGAAAACATCATCCTCTACCTGCTGCAGGCCGCCGACTACGACAAGAACAAGGCCGAGAAGGGCATCGTCTACATCGACGAGATCGACAAGATTTCCCGCAAGAGCGAAAACCCCTCTATCACCCGTGACGTATCGGGTGAAGGCGTCCAGCAGGCCCTGCTCAAGATCATTGAGGGCACAGTAGCCAATCTGCCGCCTAAGGGCGGGCGCAAGCACCCTCAACAGGAGTACATCCAGATTGATACCAGTAATATCCTATTCATTTGTGGCGGTGCGTTTGTAGGCCTCGAAGACATCATCGAGCGCCGCATCGGCGAAAAGAAGCTGGGCTTCGGCAGCGAGATCCGCAGCAAGAAAGACCGCAGCGTCGGCGAGCTGTTGGCCGACGTGCAGCCCGAGGACTTGCTTAAGTTCGGCCTGATCCCCGAGTTCATCGGCCGCATCCCGATTTTGGCCACGCTGACCGAGCTGGACGAGGCCGCGCTGATCGAGATCTTGACTAAGCCCAAAAACGCCTTAATTAAGCAGTACCAGCGCCTCTTCGAGTTCGAAAAGGTGAAGCTGAAGTTCACCCAGGGCGCGCTGGTGGCCATCGCCAAAGAGGCGCTGAAGCGCAAGTCGGGCGCCCGCGGGCTGCGCGCGATCCTCGAGCACACGATGCTCGACATCATGTACGAGATTCCTTCTCAGACCAACATTCGCGAGGTCGTCGTCAACGAGGACGTCTTCACGAAGAAAGAACAACCCCTGATCGTCTACGAAAAGAAGGCCGAGTCGGCCTGACCCGGAGATTTTCCCATGAGCGAAGACATCCCTAACGAGTCGAACAAAGTCGGCTCGGGTACCAAGGTCGTCCCTTTGTTGCCGCTGCGCGACATCATCGTGTTTCCCTACATGGTGGTGCCGCTCTTCGTCGGCCGCGAGAAGTCGATCAACGCCCTCGAAGAGGCGATGAACGCCGAAAAAGACATCCTGCTCGCCGCCCAGATCAACGCCAAGACCAACGACCCCAAGGCCGAGGACATCTACAAGGTGGGCACGCTGGGCACCATCATCCAGCTGCTGCGCCTGCCCGACGGCACGGTGAAGGTGCTGGTCGAGGGGCGCAAGCGCGGCCGCATCAACAAGTACCTCAACAACGAAAATTTCTTCCTGGTCGAGGCCGAAGAGATCAACGAAAACCGCGAGGTCACCATCGAGTGCGAGGCTCTGATGCGCTCGGTGAAGGCCACCTTCGAGACCTACGTCAAGCTCAACAAACGCATTCCGCCCGAGATGCTGGCCTCTGTGGCGGTGATCGACGACCCGGCCCGCCTGGCCGACACCATCGTCGCGCACCTGACGCTCAAGCTGCCCGACAAGCAGAAGATACTCGAGCTTGAGTCCCCGGCCGAGCGCCTCGAGAAGCTCTTCGAGCTGATGCAGGGCGAGATCGAGATCCTGCAGGTCGAAAAGAAGATCCGCACCCGCGTCAAGAAGCAGATGGAGAAGACGCAGAAAGAATACTACCTCAACGAGCAGATGCAGGCGATCCAGAAAGAGCTGGGCGAGAGCGACGAGTTCAAGTCCGAGCTGCAAGAGCTGGAAGAGAAGATCAAAAACAAGAAGATGTCCGCCGAGGCGACCAAGAAGATCAAAAAAGAGGTCAAGAAGCTCAAGATGATGTCGCCCATGTCCGCCGAGGCGACGGTGGTGCGCAACTACATCGACTGGATGCTGTCGCTCCCTTGGTACGAGATGACCAAGGACAAGATCGACATCAAAGAGGCCGAGGGCGTGCTGGACGAAGACCACTACGGCCTGAAGCCGGTCAAAGAGCGCATCCTCGAGTACCTGGCCGTGCAGAGCCTGGTCGACAAGCTGAAGGGGCCCATCCTGTGCTTCGTCGGCCCTCCGGGCGTCGGTAAGACCAGCTTGGCGCGCAGCATCGCTCGGGCCACGGGCCGCAAGTTCGTGCGCTGCTCGCTGGGCGGCGTGCGCGACGAGGCCGAGATCCGCGGCCACCGGCGCACCTACATCGGCGCCCTGCCGGGCAAGATCCTGCAGTCGCTTAAAAAAGCCGGCAGCAACAACCCGGTCTTCCTGTTGGACGAGATCGACAAGATGAGCACCGACTTCCGCGGCGACCCCTCGTCGGCCCTGCTGGAGGTGCTGGACCCCGAGCAGAACAACACCTTCAACGACCATTACCTCGACGTGGACTACGACCTCTCGAAGGTCATGTTCATCACGACGGCGAACACGCTGCACTCGATCCCGCTGCCCTTGCAGGACCGCATGGAGGTCATCCGCATCCCCGGCTACACCGAGGAAGAGAAGCTGCACATCGCGCAGCGCTACCTGATGAAGAAAGAGATGGAGGCGCACGGCATCACCAAGGACAACATCGAGCTGCCCGAGCCGGTGCTGCGGCAGGTGATTAGGCGCTACACCAAGGAGTCGGGCGTGCGCAATCTGGAGCGCGAGATAGCGACGATCTGCCGCAAGGTCGCCAAAGAGATTGCCGCGAAGGGCCGCGACAAGAAGATCCGCGTCACGATGAAGGCCCTGGAGTCTTACTTGGGCGTGCCCAAGTACCGCTACGGCCTGGCCGAGGAGAAGGACGAGGTCGGCATGGTGACGGGCCTGGCCTGGACCGAATTCGGCGGCGAGCTGCTGACCACCGAGGTGACGATCATGCCCGGCAAGGGCAAGCTGATCATCACCGGCAAGCTGGGCGACGTCATGCAAGAGTCGGCGCAGGCGGCGATGAGCTACGTGCGCTCGCGGGCGATGCAGTTCGGCTTCGACAAGGATTTCTACCAGCGCATTGACATCCACATCCACGTGCCGGAGGGGGCGATCCCGAAGGACGGTCCCTCGGCGGGCATCACGATGGCGACGGCGCTGACGTCGGCGCTGCTGAAGATCCCCGTGCACAAGGACGTCGCCATGACGGGCGAGATCACCCTGCGCGGCAAGGTCCTGCCGATCGGCGGGCTGAAAGAGAAGATCCTGGCCGCCCACCGCGGCGGGATCAAGCGGATCATCATCCCCAAGGAAAACGAGAAGGACCTGAAGGATATCCCGAAGAAGATCCTGGCGGGGCTGAAGATCTTCCCGGTCTCGCAGATGGACGAGGTGCTGCGGACGGCCCTCATTTATAAGGACATCAAAGAGCTGTACCGCGGGAAGGATGAGGGGATGTCGCTGGAAGACCTGATCTTTCCGAAGCCGGAGGAGGCGAAGCCGATTGCGCCGGCGGCCCCCGGGGGAGGGGAGATCGTTGCGCATTAAGAAAGTCCTTGGCCTTCCTGGGTTTTTTGGCTAGGGAGGGTCCTCGAAAATTTCTGCCTCGGGAACCGCTGGGCCTTCGGCCGGCGCTCCGTAAGTGGCTGAAATAATTTGAAATTGGGGTCGTAGTTCAGTTGGTTAGAACGCCTGCCTGTCACGCAGGAGGTCGCGAGTTCGAGCCTCGTCGACCCCGCCAGTGGTTTTAATAAGGTCGTCCGTAAGGACGGCCTTTTTTTTGGTCTTGTGGGTGGTGGGGGATGGAGAATTTATTGGGAGGGTAAGGATTCGGTTGATGTCTTTCCTTGGGCTTTTTACAATTATTGTCTCTCCGAGGTTCTCGGTGGTTTCCGGGTAGGGAAGCTGCATGAGAAAAACCAGTAAAATAATTTATCGAAAATTCATTAGCTACTTCTTTTAAGCTCAATAGGAAATAGGTGTGCTGTGATTATGAAGCCAAAAGACGTAGAAGTGGCAAATTTTGTTTGCCGATTTGGTGAAAAAAAGATGCTGTCAGAGTTTGAGACGAGGGTATACCCACTTTTTAAAGAAGAGATAGATGAGAGCTATGGGGAAAGAAAAGGTTATTTCTTTTATGAGATAAAATTAGATTATATTTTAAAGCAGCCTACCATATACGGGAGACTTGTACAGCGGTTAACTCTTAAGTCCCATCAAGTATTTAAACGCGGTATAGGATTAACTAGAAGCGACGAAACCCTTCCCTCAGATCCGTCCACGATTTTTGCGTTGCGTCTTTCAGATCACAAATTTTTCATTATTCCAGAACAACCTCGAAGTCCAAGGATGAAAGTATTCGAAAAAATATTCACAAAATTATTGAACGCACAATGGTATGAGAAATATTCGGATGAAAAGAAAAGGTTTTTAAAAGTGAGAGATCGAAAGATAATGAATAAAGATTTGCTGCTGGAATTTAATTCTTACTTTGAAGAGATCTTTCCAGAACCTGATTTTCGTCTATCGCCGATAGGTGATGCTCAAAAAGCAGAAGATCTTTTAGATGCATTCTATATATTAAAAAATGTCAAAATATCGAATTCACAAACTAATAATGAAGATTATGAGTTAGACGAGGAGTTGCTTCAGCAATATAAACTTGCAACAGAAAGAACTCATGCAAAAAATTCTGATCTCAATTTTTCAAATCCAAAAATCGGATTAGAGAAGGAGAATGTAAAACACTTAATTGGTGTTGTTGCTAAATCAGGTGGGAACCTTTCGTTTTCATTAAAGGGAAAGACCCAAGAGGGAACTGATTTGGTCAAGACGGATCATGATAGTAAAGTTAAGTTAAAGATTTTAATAGGCGATAACGACGATGTTCGAACGCTTATTGAAAAGGCATTTACGGCTTTGGATAATGCCATTCGCGAAAAAATAATAATCATAGCTAAGCAAATGGAGTTGATAGAAGATCAAGGTTTTGCTGCGGAAATTGTTGAGAGAATCCGGGGTAATTCATGACAAAGCGTGCGGGCACAAATTCTATCTTTGTCCTCGCCTGTCGGACCTTTCCTCATTTGAAGTTTAGTTATTTAAACTTTATCTCCCCAATACTTATAGGCGCTTTTTTTGGCATAATTTTTTTAAAATATGTGAATGGAACTGGATTAGCGTCGTCGTTAGCCCAAATTTCGAGCATTTTTTTATCATTTAATGGTGCTGTGTTGGGTCTAGTGATCGCTGGGTATGTGATTTATGCAAGCTTCCCAAATGAAGATCTTCTAGTTTTTAGTATTTGTAATAAGCCAAATGATGGAAGGTTTTCTTTTTTAAAATTTAAGCTTTTAATTTTTTTTAAAACGTTTTTTTGGGTGTTTCTCTGTTCGGTTTTGCTTTCTATTTTTTATGTCTTTCTTATTGTTTATCCATCTAGCGAAATTGGAAAAACTTTAGACCTGTATATGACAAGAAGTCTAAGGATATTCCTGGCGGTATTTTTCATAGCTGGTCTTCAAGCAAAGGTCTTTATAGAATTAAAAATATTTATTTTTACGGTGTATAATAGTGCGTTAACGCAGGCTCGATTAATGGCAAAGGCTAATTCTCAAGAACCTTTTGATGAATACAATGATTAAAGATGATGAAGGGGTAAAATTTATTTATAAGCTGAATTTCGGGAATAAAACTATATTTTACGAGGCTTTAAAGATGCGGTGTAGATTTCCGCTAAGAAAAAGATTTAATTTTCAAATGTTTTTTGTCCTGAAAGGTAGTTTTTATTTCCGCGAAAGCCATTTTTTTTTGGAAGACGAAATAGCCTTTAGCTCCTTTCAACTCTAGAAGGCTCTAGCTTTTCCATGCTAATTCGAAAAATCTTCCGGCGTCTTTTATTATTTGTTTATTTAAAAATGCCTATTATTGTGATCGGTGCGATTTTAACTTTTTTTAGTGCTGTCGTTTTTTACAAATGGGATAAAGATACCACGGAAATAACGACCAGGGCATTCGCAATTCTTGCTACATTATCGGCGATATCCTTTTCTGCAGCTAAGATCGATTTGATTCAAGATGATCTTAAGAAAAATATATGGTTTGGTGGTATTTGTTTTTTCTTATCAGCAATACTATGTATCCTTTGTTCAGTTAATAAATATGCTCTTTTCTTGGCGCTGGCCTCAAAGACTATCCAACAAAGAGAAGATTATAAATTTGCATTACAGGCTACTATAGGCAGTTTAACCGGGTCATTATTTACGTTTGCAAATTTCGTGACGATTAAGGGTATTGCCTTCCTTTACGAACCTTTACTATATTACTTCAAAACCAATCTTCAGCATCTTCCAGATCCTCACCTGTTTGATCGAAATCCAAAACAGAGGGAGAAAATAAAGGGAAATACAGACGGAGGAAGTCCCCCGCCCTAAAATAAAGGAGAAAATACAGACGGAGGTATGAATTTCAGTCGATTTACCTTTCTTCTGTTCGAATTTCGAACCTTCGTCTTTAACTCTATAAGGCCTTGTTAAATAAAGGAAAGCAAAACTGCAGACGAAGGTTTGAAAATCGGTCGATTGCTCCAGTTTTAGTTCGAAAATCAAACCTTCGTCTTGACGGTCCATGTACCGGTTAGGCGCCACATTTAAGTAGGTTGACTGAGCATTGGTCCGCTTCATATTTCAGATATTCTTTGTTTATTATCTGCTGGAAAGAGACGACGAAATTATAAGTATGGGTATGGGATTCGGTCGGTTGCTTTCAACTTTGTATAAAAGTCACTTCAATTTTAAACGTCCTGAAAAAATTTTGTGTATTTTGAAAGTTGGACGTTCTCTA
This sequence comes from Deltaproteobacteria bacterium PRO3, assembly GCA_030263375.1. Taxonomy (NCBI): domain Bacteria; class Deltaproteobacteria; species Deltaproteobacteria bacterium PRO3. Next base: position 45,300 of record SZOV01000005.1, on the reverse strand, counting down.
GGATCTTTACAAGAAAAGTAAAAATGAAAACTATGCGCAACTAATCTTATTAGAATAGGAATTTTTACCCTTATGATTTATAAAGAACATTGATTGTGGTTTTTAGTGATGATTCAATTTTCATAAGACATTTTTGAAATTCTAATTCAAATGCACCGAATTACTATCAGTGAAAAACCGAAAGATATGAAGGAATATTTGGATTGGTTAAAGGTGGTCCATGAAATTGACCTTGTAGAAGCAGAGAATTATTACAATTTAGTGGTCCCGGTAATCCTTGAGGATTTTAAATGTTCTCCCTCTTGGAAATGGATAATTGACAATTTAAAGATTTTGGATGGTCAGTATCTGATTGCAAAGGGATATGATTTACTCCCCAATAAAAATGTTTATCCTGAGTTGTTAACAAAATCCTTCCAATCTGTTTTATCTAAAACTTTTCGGAAAAATATTCTTGGAAACGAATCATTTCCTGATCCGCCAAAATTAACGGGATGGATATTGCCAGGCAACTGCCTTTCAAAAATTAACGATGTGATTAGGACTACTATTGTTGTCAAATATCTAGATGGGATCGAATTCCTTGCTCATAAGCTGAAGGTGGGATTGGGTTCTGCGTTGTGTGGTGAATCATGGGAAGCAAGAGAGGTGGGTTATTATGCTGCGCATACTTATTTGACGGAGGAATTTGAAATCCCCAATGTGGGTCTTGGGACGACTAAAATTAAATCTTTAATTGAGATCCAGATTACTACTCAAATAAAGGACACCATAAAATCTCTGCTACACCATCACTACGAGGAGAGAAGAATAACAATGGATAAGAATGTGAGGTGGCAATGGGATTACAATAGCGAGGAATTCTCGGCAAATTATCTTGGGCATATTTTGCACTTTGCAGATGGCTTGATTGTAAAGTTGCGAAAAAATAAATGCGATAAGGAGGGGAGATGAGTGTCGAATTTAATAAGTTTACCACATATTTTGAAACAATTGGATTGGCTGAACCTTTAAAGCAGAAAGTATTCGAAATATGGAAAGCTGTAGAGATAATATGTCCGGAACCGTTGTTGGATTTATTTGTTTGTGATTATTTGACGCAGGACAGGGTCAGGAAATATGAAGGATTGTTTATCTTCTCGGAAAAATATCTGATCGAAATTGAAAATTTTATCAGCACTGGAGAAATGGGTATAATAAGAATAGCAGATCAACGCAAAACTTTACAATTTCAATATAAAAACTATGATTTTTCTGCAGCCACTACTGATTCCGAATTATCAATAACATTGTATATTATCTCCGATAGTTGGAGGTCATATTTTAAAAGTTCAGGATTGAATTGTGACAAATTATTGGAGCTTTCAAAAAAATATTTTATTAATTAATTATTTGGTGGTCACCACCAGAAGAATATAAAAGAAATTACAGACGAAGCAAAATCCCCGCCCTAAATTCCCTCACCTAACTCCCTTCCTCCCGCTACCCCCGCCCGATAACCTTCAATTATGTATCTTTCGTAATCTTATAAAATATAATAATATCAATATGTTATTTATATGACCCTGGCAGGCTCAGGCAAAGAGTGCAAGGCTTTGTCTTTAGGAAACACAAGGGGATTTCATGATAAAAGTTGATGGCCTTTATGAAGTCGCGATCCGGGTTAAGGACTTGGCGAGAGCGGAGTCCTTCTATCGAGAGGTGTTGGGGTTCGAAGTAGGGTTACGAGATGCGCGGCGGCCGTGGGTATTCATGCGCGCAGGCAGAAACGGCATGATCGTCTTGCAGGAGGAGTCGGGGGCGTGGCCTCTGCAGCACTTCGCCTTCCATGTCGACGATGCTGCGCTGGACGAAGCCGTGAAAATCCTCCAGCAGAAGGGGATAGCCATAGAGGGCCCCGTATTCCACGAGTGGATTCCCGCGAGGTCCGTTTATTTTAGGGATCCGGACGGGCATGACTTGGAAATCTGTGCCCCAGGATCTCGCGCTGATTAGCCGATGGATGCCAGCCGACTTAAGGCGATAGCCCGAATTTCTCCTTGAACCTTGTCATCCAACTTTTCCTTTGTAGGCTCTGGAATATCTTCAACTGTTCCATGCGTCCGGCCACCCAGTCGGGATTGCCGATGAAGGGAACGGAAGAGTAGGGGCGTTTCTCCTTCCAATCGTTTTCCAGAATATGATGAATCATTTTCAAATAATTCTTCCGCCGCAACCCGCCCGTATTTCCCAAGTTTAGATAGCTGGGCGCCGGGGTGATGAGGGGATCCTCCTTCCCATAGGCGTAATAATGAAATGAAGACCAAGGATATTCCTTGGGATGCCTCACCATATGCGCGCGTTTAGGATTGAGATCGATGTAAAACATCACCTGAAGGTGGTTGAAATCGGTTTGGATAACGGGGGATTTGAAGCGGTCCATCACTACCTGGCCGCGTCTGCGGAATCTTAAATTGTAAGTTCGCGCGAAGACGGCATTCACGACGCGGAAAAAATCGGACAGAAGCTTTTTGTCGACGCAATAGCCCGTCAAATGCGGGTGATTGCTCATGAAGCAATAGGAATAGATCCTGACCTGGTAGCGATCTTTGTACCGAAGCAATAAATTATAGTACAAGCGCTTGGCCCAATCGGTTTTGAGCAGCCAGGTGCGGTTGTGGCACTGCCACGTGACGTGGAAAGTGGAGTGATTGCTTAAAATGGCGTATCGGGGGCGGCTTGGCATGAGTGCAAAAAGAAGCAAATGCGATGCCAGTCGCTAAAGGCCCGGTGTTTGAGCAGAGGATGATAGGGGGATGAAATTCGAACTTAAAAGACTCAGCCCGACCGAAAATCGAAGCTTCGTCCCGTCCGCCTTCTAGTTTGATACCTGAGCAACCGCAGGCGGCTTCCAGCTCCCATCGATAACTTGATCCTTCGGCCAATACATTCGCATCATCAATATAAAATCTCCGGCGGGAGCTGGCAGCCAGTTAGGTTCTTTCTCTTTTCCTGGAGAGTCTTTTTGAATGTAGATATCTAGGGAACCGTCCGGGTTATATTTGAAAGGAAATCGAGAGCTGACCGTATATCGATTAAGCGGATTCGCGACGAAGAAGTAATCGGCATCGTACATCGTAATCGACCAAAAACCTTCCACGGGGGGTGTTTGCCCCTTTTCGAAACGGATAACATATTTGTTGGCACCGCTATAAGACTTACCCGAAGCGTCTACCTTGGAAGTTGGATATATCGCATCTTTGGGTCGGTTAGCACCGAGCCCTATCGCAGTGATAAATGCGCGCTGCAAGTAATCCGTGCCATAAACTCCCGTTTTGGTAGAAAAGGTCCAACCGTTTACGTCCTTCCCGGCATCTTTCATGTGGGCCATGATCTTTTGCTGCGCAACCTTGGGCACCTGGGCCAATGCCTTTACGGTGCCCTTGTCCAACTTGCCCATGTCAAAATCTTGACCCGGCACTAATCCTATTTTTTCCATAGAGGCCACGATCGGTGCATCCTCCGCAGTGGGAGGATTGTTTTTCATCAATTTGGCAAAAAGCTTGAAATAATCTTCAACATTCAAGGCGTTCACTTGTTCTCGAACAGCCGTTTTTGTATCGATGCTTGGATCCACCTTTCCCTCGGGTGGGGTATAGGGCTTGCCGTACGCACTAAGCGGCACTAAAGAATATTCTTTCTGGATTGCATGAACCTTCCGGTAATCCTCGGGAGTGCCGTCGCAGTAAGTTCGACCTAGAATCCAGACAAGATTGGTTGGCGACTTGTATTCCTCAACTCCTGGAGGAAGCTTTCCCGACCACCCGGGGCCGGTGATGGCGTATTTTTGAGGCCCGGTGCCGGTCGTTCGCTTTCCCGGCACCTGAAAAACCGTGGTCCATCCATCCAACATCGGCATCAAATAGTATCGTCCCTTTTCATCAGGAAGGCTTAAAATATAAGGCTCATTGGAAAGATCCAGCCATGCTGTGGAATAGAGGGTATCCGCGTTAGGGGCCGTGACATCCCGAAAATTAGCGTCAGGATAAGTCGCCGAGTGATAAAATTGCCCCATCGGCGCATGATGGTTTTCGGGCTTGGCGACGTTTGTCATCACCCTTCGGGTCATTTCCATGGTCACCAGGGGATAGGCGAAAATATATGTGCCGGTAGCAATATCCATGGCCTCTTTAGGCGTTAGTTTGGATCCCTTGCCCATGGCCAAAACCGGAAACCCGACGGTTAGGGATACCAGACAAAACACCACTGCTTTTCGGCAGATGAATCTATTCATATGTAGTCCCCCAATGAGAAATGGATAAACCCACTTATTATTGGCCCAACAAAGAGAGCCTTCAAGAAAAGAAAAAAATAAAAAAATAAAGACGGAGGTATGAATTCCGGTCGATTCACCTTTCTTCTGTTCGAATTTCGAACCTCTGCCCTGAAAACGAAAAAAAATCAAACCTTCGTCTTGCGGGTCTGTCTTGAGGTCAGCGCGGGGGGCAGCAGAACAGCAGTCTTGAGGTCAGCGCGGGGGGCAGCAGAACAGCAAAATACAGACGAAGGTTTGAAAATCGGTCGATTGCGCTGGATTTAGGTTGAAAATCGAACCTCCGTCTTGTCTTGCTTGTCTTGTTCTAATCACAGCGAGGCACGGCATCGGCCTCGCCGGCTTGCCAGGCCGCGGCGATCGGCAGGGCGGCGGCGACGGGATCCTCGACGTTCGGCCACCGTTCTTGGTTTTGCGGGAAGCCGCAGGGGGCACTCGCCCACCAGTTGTTATTCAGCGTGGTCGATTTCAGGTATGGTAAAACATCGAGGACTTCCTCCCCGTTATCGTCATACACGAGCCTATAGGCGTCGAAACTCTGCTTATTGTCGCCGAAGTCGTTATAGCTGACCTCGAGCCCGGGTTCCTCCACGTCGAAGAGGCTATCGTCCTCAAGGCGCAGTCCGACCTTGTTTTGCAAGACGATATTCCCCTGCACCTTCGTCGAACTTTCTAGCGCATACCCTACAAGGAAGATGCCGACATCGTTTTTTTCAAGGTGGTTATTCTCGAAGACTAGGTCTTTGCTGAGACCAGCGTCGAACCCGTGAAACGCCCCAAAGACCCGGTTGCCTTTGAAGGTCGGGGCCAGCACGCGGCCGCCCCCGGTAACCTTGGTCCCAGGGATACACTCGCCGATGCCGATGAACTCGCACACACCATCGCCGAGGTTGCAGTAAAATTCCGGGTCCTCGCTGCACACGCCCGGCTCGTAGAAAAATCCCCCGTCATCCAAACCGAAGACTCCTAGCCCGATCCCGCCACCGAAAATTGTGTTGCCTTCCGCGAGGGAGTCCTCTGACCGCGTCGCAAATATGATGCCAAACCCGGCGATGGAGCCCGACCGCAGATCGATGGTGTTCTCGCGGACGACCGTCCCGGTAATTCGCGTGTCCCCATAACTGAGGACCTGGATCAAACGATCGTTGATAACGAGGTAAATCACCCCCGGGACCGAAAACACATACACTCCAACCGCTCCGGGCTCGTCGTCGTTTGTGATTCCCGGCCATCCTTCGACGGGGTGACCGCCCAACTGGTAGCTGAGGTGATTGCGATAGAGCACTGTCTCCTTGCTGTCGCCCCTGATCTCAACGTTACGTCCCATCGAGCGCATATTGTTGTGGTCGATCATTGTTTGTTCGCCACCCACCACGTATATAGATCGGCTGGTTGAGCGGATGGTGTTTCCGGAGATGCGATGGCCTTTACCGCCGGTGATGACGATCGGAAAAGTCGCGTCGAGCCTGCAGTTAAGGATCTGAACGTTTTCGACGCCGGCCCCGAGGTGAAGCAAGGTGTCCGGCTCGGAAACGCCGCGATTCGCCGCCGCAAGCTTGCGGGGGAGAATCCAGCCGCCGCGACAGTCGATGATCTGGCCCGACTTCGGCTCCCACGTCTTGTCGAGGACGATATGTACCGGCCCGGCGCCGGACGCGCTAGCCCCCATGCCATATCCACTGCCCGGCAGATTAAGACAGATCGCGGCAGCCGCGAGGATAGGAGCAATGACATAACGTCCCGAGTTTTGACGGAAAACTTCCATACCCACCCCCTCTTAATAGTACATTGTACAAACCGGGGATGGGGGGAGCAAGGGGGGCAATCAAATAATCAAATAAAGGACGGGGAGAACGGACGGGCAGACGGAGGTTTGAAATTCGCTGCAACATTTCGCCTTCCGTAGAGGGCCCCATATTCCACGAGTGGATTCCCGCATGGTCCGTTTATTTTTGGGATCCGGACGGGCATGACTCGGAACTCTGTGCCCCAGGATCTGGCGCCGATTAGCTGACGGATGTCGGCCGAGATCTTCAGCTGCTCCATGCGTCCAGCCACCCAGTTATAAATGATAATAATAAATGCAGACGGAGGTTTGATTTTCAATCGACGCGGCGCAATACCGACTGAAAGTCAAACCTCCGTCTTCCTTCCGCTACCGACTGAAAGTCAAACCTCCGTCTTCCTTCCGCTAGCGCTAGTAGTAGTAGTAGTAGAGAGGACTGTCACTCTTTGGTGTCACAAAAGAGGACAAGAAGAGACGCGATCAAAACTGTACATATTCGAAAAATTCTTATTTTCCTGAGGGATAGAAGCTCTCCGTTTTGGCCCATTCATTGCATTTTCGAAGAGGGTACTTATTTGCTCAATGACACCCTTAAAGTAAGGAAACGAAAATGAATCGCAATTCTTCACGTTTTCAGACCTCTTCGCGCAAACCTACATTATTTTTGATTCTGGCTCTTTTAGCGTGCTTGACCGCTTGCGGAAGCGGATCCTCAGGCCTGCAGCCCCTGTCCTGCAGCGGCTCCAGCTGCAACTGCCCCAGCGGAGCGGCTTGCGACATCGCCGGGAGCGATTGCGCCAACGCCAGCTGTTCTTTAGATTGCACCGACAACAACGACTGCACCGGTAGCTGCGGGGCCTCCTGCAGCATCGACTGTGCCCAGGGATCGACTTGCGACGTTACGGTGGGCGAGAGCGGCAGCGTTAGCTGCACCGAGGGTTCCGTATGCCGCGTGGCTTGCGCTGGGAATTGCTCCCTGACCTGTTCCGCCGATTCGACCTGTGAGCTGACGTGTCCTGGTGACAGCGCCTCTCATGCTCTCAGCGGTAGCGGCCAGTGCGCTATTTGAGGATCAGAGAAGAATACAGACGGAGGTTTGAAATTCTGATTTTAATGAATTCACGTCGATATATCATTATATCATTTGAGCTGAATGGTGGTGGGAGAGGGGATATCCGTAAAAAATGGAGAAGCACCATTGCCCTCCTGGGCGTCGACAGGAAGGGTGTGGGTGAGTGGGAAAAATTTTAGCGAGCAATGAATCCGCGAGCGGACTACGGCGGAATCCCAAATTTCAACTTAAACCTAGACAACCAACTCTTTCGCTGCAGGCTGGTGCATATCTTCAGTTGTTCCATCCTTGCTGTAATCCAATCCGGGTTCCCGATGAATGGCGTAGAGGAGTAGGGGCGCTTTTCCTTCCAGTCATTCTGTAGAATGTGATGAATCATCTTTAGGTAATTCTTTCTTCGAAGGGCGTCGGTGTCGCCGAGTTTAAGATAAGCTGGCGCCGGCATGATAGGAGGATCGTCATTGCCATAGGCGTAATAATGAAATGAAGACCAAGGATATTCCTTGGGATGCTTCACCATATGCGCGCGTTTGGGATTGAGATCGATGTAAAACATCACCTGAAGGTGGTTGAAATCGGTTTGGATAACGGGGGACTTGAAGCGGTCCATCACTACCTGGCCGCGTCTGCGGAATCTTAAATTGTAACTTCTCGCGAAGACAGCATTCACGACGCGGAAAAAATCGGACAGTAGCTTTTTGTCGACGCAATAGCCCGTCAAATGGGGATGATTGCTCATGAAGCAATAGGAATAGATCCTGACCTGGTAGCGATCTTTGTTCCGAAGCAATAAATTATAGTACAAGCGCTTTGCCTAATCGGTTTTGAGCAGCCAGGTGCGGTTGTGGCATTGCCACGTGACGTGGAAAGTGGAGTGATTGCTTAAGATGGCGTATCGGGGGCGGCTTGGCATGTGCTTTAGGCAAGCAATGTAGATGCCAACATGAGGTAAAGATTAATTGTAGATGAGTGGAGTTAGAGTCCGAAAATCGGACGGTGGCGTCCGAAAATCGGAGCTTCGTCTGTAAATTTCGTAAATTTCGTCTGTAAATTTCTCTGTAAATTTCGTAAATTTGGGAATTTTAGGGTTTTACCTTGCTGGAGCTTTAACTCCTCGGTTACGATAAAATCTATTATCCAATCCGAGGGGTTAAGATGAGAATCAAATTATTTTTGCTTACCGCTGTGTTGTTAATCGCCGCCTGCGGATCCAGCGGGCCAAACAAGAAAACCGTAGCCGTAATTGGCTCGCTTGATACCAAGCTAAGTGACCGCATCGATAAAAATTTTAAGCTCATGCCTTACGAGGGCGGAAGCGACAAGTCCATTTTCGTGCAGGCCGACAATGTGCCGGCCCTCACCAACGATCAAAAACAAGGACTCATCAATACTTATGAAGCCGGCCTAGCCGTCGTCCTTTTCGACGCCACTAAAGAGGCCAGCCACGCGATTCTTGATATCATCGATCCCCACAAAGCGCTGGTCCGAAGTTATCACAAAAATAATATACCGCGAATGACTCACATTATTCGCAAACAAAATGGTCGCCATAATCCCGTCGCCATCATGGATCCAGTTGGGCTCACCAATTACGAAGGCGCCTTGGACACAGCGGTCGAATTGATAAATGAGAAGATCGATCAAGATGGGGCGGCGTTGAATGGTTCCGTGAGCCTGCAGACATCACCTGTCCCTCCTTCGACGCTCGTGGCGCAGGAGGAAATAAATATCCCTCAAGGATCGGGTGGCAGTTATACCAGCAACAACAGCCTTTACGCTTTTCATGACTGCTGCGGCAATCAAGATATTTACATCGTCGAATCCACACTGAATACCGATCCCGGATCCACCTACTACAGCGCTTACGGATCCGGCGTCACAAAGTCAGGCCAATATCTTACCGAGGTGTCTTCGTGGCAGCCTAATGTTGTCGTACCGTCTTGCGGCGTTGGCAATACCACGGAACTCGATCAGTTAAATGATCAGTTTAGCGGGGTGCTGCGTTACCAGTCTGAAAAGCACAGCGGCAGCGCCTGCAAACTGGCCGACTATCCCCTCTACTTCTATTTCGCCATTGACCCCCCTCCCAGTTTGCAAACTTCGCAGGTGGTCAGCTATTGCGGCTCTTCGCCCAGCGCTTATCAAGGATCGGATACTGACTATAGCCGTGGGTGGAGCTTCTCTATCGATGGCAGCCTCAGCTATTGGGGCGAAGGCACGAGTCCGGTCGGCATCGATGCAGGTGCGACCTATGAGTCCGATACAAGCACCACCATTCCGGCGGCAGCCGTTTTTTCCGGCCACACTCAAAGCGGACAGGGTCAATACTGGCAGTTCCAATTCTGCGGAACGGATTCGACATCAGCCTGCGCCGCCACCATCGGTACGCAACATGGCGATCCCTCATGTACCAACGCGTTGACCTTTCCTCAGAATGAACAGTCTCCCGCCGGCGCAAATTCCACCAGCATCATGGCCTTTTGGACAGCCGGGGCCGAAAGTCGAGTTCCAGGCAGCACTTTCGACATTACCGTGACATACGCGGTCTATCTGGCGGATACGCAAATATTGGACTGGCCCGCCGTCACTAATATTGAGGATCCTAAATGTCCTGATTGCACCACGTCGGCGGGAGGTACTTGCTGCGACACTACCATTGAAAACTGCGGTTGCCAGACCGACAACTCCTATTTCGGAGCGTCGCTGGCCAATGCCGCCAACGAAGACATCTGCCAGGGAACTCCTCCCGCTCCACCCCAGCCGGTCTTTAATGATCCATCGACACTCGCCAACGGCACGAACTCGGATGGTCAACCTAACAATCCTGCCTATAGCGATCTGGTTTTCCCCATCAGATACCCGGCCGCGCCTTCTGATTCCGCGTCAAATCCAAGTATCTGCCCCGCGGGATGCAGTGAATCGACTTCGACCTGCACCTGCCTATGCCCGACCGGAACTTGCCCGGCAATCTACCAAGGTTGTCCAAACGGAAATTTAATCAGTGCTATTGGTTCGTGATCAATCAGCAGAATTCAGACGGAGGTTTGATTTTCGGTCGGTTATTTCCTATTGGGTTCGGATTTCGAACCCTTCTATTATAAGTGCCAGGCCGGATCCCGTACATAGGGAGGAAAAGATATGAAAAGGATATTTTTCATTCTTTCCGCGATTTATGTCTCGACTTGTTTGTTGACCGACCCGCTCTCCGCTCAATCGTATCATCGCATCAGTGAAAATACTCTTAAGTTGGAACAAGGAAAAACCAGGGTTGTTCAAGGTTATGTGCGTGACGGGGAAGAAGTTCTGTATCGCTTCAAAGCGCGTGCCGGGCAAAGCGTTACCGTCAAGATCGTCGGACAGGACGCAGACTTTTCGGTGTATTTAAATCACGGACTGGATGCCGAGCGCGTTGCCCAAGAAACAAAATCATGGTCTGGAAAAATGCCGCCTGAATTTGACGGTGACTGCGAAATCGCGGTTCATTCGAACTACAAAGTCGCCGCCTACAGTCTGGATATTCTTCTGAAATGAAAATCGAACCTCCGTCTTGGCCCCGTCTTCTTTTTGACTTAAATCTTAAAAGTATCTAGAATGGCGGGGTTCTGATTACTGCCTTCGGAATGGTCGTTGGTCTACGTATCATCCAAGGAGTTAATCTTGTTCAAGAATTTCAGAGTCCCGTCCACTCGCTCACACGGCGGCATTTTAATCAGGCTTTGTCTTCCTCTGGGCATGCTCGCATTGTCGCAGGCTTCTGCCCTCATGGTAATCCCGTCCGCCTCCGCAGCTCAGGCCGAATGTGATTGCAAAGACATCAAGGCGCTGCAGGCCGAACTTCGCAATGCCACGCGCCTGCAACAGGCATTTCGCAATAAGATCACCGAATTACGCAAGATGGGAAAGGCCGAATCGACCATTGCGCTGAAGCAGTTCGCCGAAGGGGAGGCGCGCCGTGGTCTCGAGCCGGTACCGGGTTATAAGGGCCCTAGCGAGGTCGATTATCATCCCTGGGGTCGGGATCTTTACGACCCAACGGGTACCAAGCATAGCGCCCAAAAACTTTGCAGCATGTCGAGTTCCGCAGCAGTCACACTCGACGCTGCCGTAGCCGCATCGGCTTGCCCCGGCATTGGTAGGGCCCTGCGCGCCCACGAAGCTGTACATCTCATTTTTTGTGTGACTATTGGCTTTTTTCCCTATGAGGAGATGCATGCCGCCGACCGGGCTCAGGAAGAGGTCGAGGCCTATGCCGCGCAGATCAAGGTGCTGCGTGAGATTTTAGATAGTTTAAAGCCGAAATGCAAAAGCTACCAGGCGACCGGCCAATACCTGAGACTGGCGATCTCGGGCGTGATTTGTGATCTTGAAAAGCCTTTCACCCTAAAAGGCAAGTCGATGTTGGATTTCACATTTCGGTTCACTCCCACGTCCTCGAACGCAGGCAGCGTTGCCATCAGCATGTCCGGGTACGGCGGCACCGGAGAAGGGAGCGGAACCTATACGATTGCAGGAATCGAGACCGACAATCCAAGGATGACGGTAACCGCAACGTACACAGGCAGATTTCCCCCCGGCTCGGCCATGGGCAGCGGGCCGCTTCAAATTGATCTCGCCCCCCTGGAGACAAGTGAATGCGATCAACAATGAGAAAATAAAAGCGGTCGAATTCATTTTAATAATAGGAGATCCTGCTATGAATCATTCCCCCAAATTCCGTGGCGGTGCTATTTGTTTCCTGATGATTTCGATTTTCGGCGCCTTGCCGGCTGCGGCGCAAAATACCTGGATGAATCCGTTTACCGGAAACAGCTTCAACAATCCCATGTCCAGCACCCTCGACACCACGATTATGCACAGCATGCAGCGGAGGCTTACGCAAAGCCAGTTGCTGGGGACGTTACCTTCCCAGCAGGGCGGCCGCGCCTCTCCGCCTCTTTATGAGCAGTATCAGCACGGCATGCCGGATCGACCAATGAACGCCCAGCCTTCCTGGTCCAGCTACCCTCAGTATTCTAACTTGCCGCCCCCCGCCGGAGCGCCTCCTCCGCCCCCGCTTCCCACTTCCGCCACAGCGCCTAATCCGGCCTCCCCTCCCCAACATTTCCCGATAAGTGCCAGCGATTTTTCTTCCGGACAGCGAGTGCTGCCCGCGGCCTATGCCGCCAAGGGACCGAAAGAAAATCAGGCCCAATTGCTGCAAACCTTCAACGGGATGATGGATGCCTTCGAGAAGGAAGGGCGGAAGAATAACGTCGCCTACGCGATCGGATTTCTCATCGGCGCCTCGGCACAGGTACACACCGGAAAAGAGATTTCGGATACGGTGTTGGAGAAATTCGTCTACGACGTCAACGATATTCTGGCGGGCTCGCCCAGCTTCCGGGCCTTGCCGGTCGCTAAAAAGCAGGAGCTTTACGAGAGCAGCGTATTGATCGGCGCCATGATTGCCGGTATGGCCACCGACCCGGAGACAAAAGCGGACAGCAAAGTGCTGGCAAGGCAGGTGCTGCAATCGGTTGGGGCGATTAATTAAGGGGTTGATGGCGTTTGGGATTCAACGACCAGGTTGACCGAGCAGTGCCTGTCCTTGCTTAAGTAAGAGTTGTTCTGTGGTGCATACTATAAAACCTACGTCTGATTTTTTTATTTAAACTTATGTTCGCGAAAATGTCTTCGAAAATAGCGCTTTATCTTCTTCTGGGCATGCTCGCATTGTCGCGGGCTTCTGCCTTCATGGCAATCCCGTCCGCCGCCGCAGCTCAGGCTGAATGTGATTGCAAAGACATCAAGGCGCTGCAGGCCGAACTACGTAATGCCGCGCGCCTGCAACAGGCATTTCGCAATAAGATTCCCGAATTGCGCAAGATGGGGAAGGCCGAATCGACCATTGCGCTGAAGCAGTTCGCCGAAGGCGAAGCGCGCCGCGGTCTCGAGCCAGTACCGGGCTATAAGGGCCCTAGCGAGGTCGATTATCATCCCTGGGGTCGCGATCTTTACGACCCAACGGGTACCAAGCATAGCGCCCAAAAACTTTGCAGCATGTCGAGTTCCGCAGCAGCCACACTCGACGCTGCCGTAGCCGCATCGGCTTGCCCCGGCATTGGTAGGGCCCTGCGCGCCCACGAAGCTGTGCATCTCATTTTTTGTGTGACTATTGGCTTTTTCCCCTATGAGGAGATGCATGCCGCCGACCGGGCCCAGGAAGAGGTCGAGGCCTATGCCGCGCAGATCAAGGTGCTGCGTGAGATTTTAGATAGTCTAAAGCCGAAATGCAAAAGTTACCGGGCAAGCGGGCGGACCGCGGACTTGGTTTACTCCGGCGTGATTTGCTCTCTCGAGCAGCCCTTCACCGTTTCCGGTTCGATCATTAATTACAAGTTCAATTTTACTCCCTCGTCCGCTACTTCCGGAACGGTTAACATTTCCGCCGCCGGAATGATGGTGACGGGGGCAGGAGGCGGTACTTACAACATCGAAGGCGTCGATACCGACAAACCAAGAATCGCAATCACGGCAAGCGTTGTGGGTCACTCTCCCGTCGGTTCCCGGACAGGCAGCGGAACCGTTTATATTGACCTCACGCCTCTTGAAACAAGTGAATGCGATCAAAATAATGAGTAGAATAATAAGAATTCAGACGGTAATAAGAATTCAGACGGAGGTTCGATTTTCGGTCGGTTACTTCATATTGGGTTCGGATTTCGAACTCTTATATTCTCCTTCATTCGCCTGCGGAGCCCGCTCGGCGCATATTTCCAGCAAAACGTGCGCGTTGTGCAGCGTGCCGTAATTCATCTGAAATTCTGTCTGTGGGTCGCGGATGTAAAAATATAAAAAACGCGCAAGACGGCCTTCGCCAGGTCGCACGCCGTATTCCACCACGTCTTCCCAGCGGATGTGGCCGCCGTCTGCGGCCGTTCTGATGCCCTTGGCGTCGACGATAAATCCGTCACCCTTCAGCAGGGTATTGTTTACGGCCTTGCTTAGCGGCGTCGTTCCTCCCAATTTCATCCCTTGAAAGGTGACGGAGCCGCCGTCGTCGATCATTTGCCGCATCCGCGGCAAAATCCGCCGAAGCGTTTCATCATGAATGACGTCAGCGATTTCAGAAAACCCTTCGACATTTTCTCCGATATCGAAGCCGAGGCCGTTGTTCAATTCGATACGGCATGCCGTAGACTCCGCGACCGAGGCGATATCCTCCCAGCGGACAGCGAATTCCTTCTTGCCATAACGATAGGTGAAACCGTTCTCATAGATGCCAAGCGAGGAGGCGCGGCGAGTGACCAGCATGTAGATTCCCGCAAAAGTGGGAAGCAAGAACAAGGCTCCGACGACCGACAGGACGATTTTTCCGGCCAGATCGATGCCCCTTGCCGTGAACGCACCATAGAAGATTAAGGCCGCGATGCCTCCGCTAAACAGGCTGAGCAGGGCTATTTTTAAAAAGGCCTTTCCCGACCTACGGTATTCTCCGAGGGGGCGGCCCAGTTGGCGGGCGATGACATGGGGGGCGTTCATGTTTTCCTGATCGCGTTGACCGCGTCGCAAATTTTTGAAATCGCCATTATTTGAACGACCCAGTTGACCACGGGGATCGAGATGAGGATGAAGATCGCCATTGCCGTCAACAAACCTTGGCTCAAGGGTCGCGCCTGAATGCCTTTTTCTTGAATGTACCGGTTATAATCGGTCGCAAATCCGGGGTAGACCTGGAAAAGCCAATAGACGTTGAAAAACGGGATAAACAGAAACCCGACCGCCTTCCCCGGAGTCATTCGCGGCCGGCCGTCTTGGATGCTTTTCCAAAATTTATAGACAAACACGAGATGAACAATCATGGCGATCAGGATCGGAACTGGAACCGCGGCCGCCATTTCGGTGGTCTTTGGATCCATGGCGAGGACCGTGAATAGAAGAGCCAAGATTCCGCTGCCGACGAGGCCTAGAATATATAGAAATTTACTCATGCTTCCCCCATTTACTTTCCATTAAACTGCAACCGTTCGAAATCCGGACGTACCGTTCGAAAATCGAACCTCCGTCTTACTTCTCTTTACAAGACTCTTGCTGGGCGGAGGCGGGAGGCGGGTTTCCCAATCCGAGGGAAAAGACTAGTGATAAGGCCCAGATAGCAGGAAAAGCCTTGACCATTTGGATCCTCCCAATGTTTCAATATAAGGCCGGGTAAGGGTTCTGCCAAATGAATAAAATACAAATCGGAGTTCCGTCTGCTCCTTCCTTGGAAAAAAATGACCACATCCATGATAATGGTGACATGGCTCCCTAGGAGCGCCGCTCCCTAAGATGAACAGTACTGGAAAAAAAATATTGTTCGCGATCGTCGGGGGTCTGTTGGGTGGCATGGTCGGCGTTGTTGTCTTTGTCGGTGCTGGCTATGCGCTGGCCGAATTATTTGGGGTCCAAAACCGTGAGACCCAAGCCTATTTCAGCGCCTTCATCGCCATGCCGCTGGGGGCTCTCATCGGAGTCTTGACCGGAGCGACCGGCCTGGCGGCGATTCCGGCAAGGTCCAAGGTGGCGCTGATCTCCGTCGCCTTGACCGGGACGATCGTCTTGTCGGCGGTCACGGCGCTTGGGGTGTATTGGGGGATGCCGAAGCGCGCAGCCCAGTTCCGCGTGCGGAACGAGACCACCGCGCCGCTCCAGCGGACTTACCTGGGGCACGACTTTCGGCGCGCGACCTCGCTGGACAGTATCCCGCCCGGTGCCGTCAGCGATTACCACACCGTCGATCTTGACCAGCGAGGTTCCTTCAACGCGGTTCGGGCTATGCACCGGGGCCATCAAATTCAGCTAACGCTCGATTTAGCCCGCCAGACTTCGCTTGCGCCGGGACGCTACACTTATGTGGTGCGCGAGCAAGCGAACAACATCACACTCGAACTCCGGGTGGATTGATTTCGACTGTTCCAATCCTTCTCGAATTGAGAAAATTGAGACTGTCCTCCCTTCCGAGCTATTTAGAATACTAAATAAAAACAAGCTATTACCTATGTGATGTTTCGGCATGTAACTTGCTGTGCTTACTATTGGGGAGGAGGAATCTGTGAATAATGTGTTCTCACTCATCAACGATTTCGTAGATCGGGCTTGGGACATTGGGCAGTCTATTCTTCAAGATGACCAAGTGAAGACTGTCGCGCCCCGGCCGGCGGACTTGGAATGGAAATCCGTCAAACGAGACTTATTTGAGAAGCAAACCTGCGTGTTCCGGAAGTGGGAGGGGGGTATTTCCAACAACTCTTCGGAAGCGCCCAAGATTTCTTACGGGGACGCAGACAGCTCCGAATATATCGCGGGCCTGCTTGCGCGGACGAAATTGCTCTATGGAAAAGAAGAGCCGACCTTCGTGCAAGAATATCAAGAATACCTCGAGCTGACGGTCCAGACCCTCGCTTCCGAAAACAAGCCGCAAAATATCGCAACCTTGCAACAGCACCTTCGGTCTCCGGAGGATTATCATGCAAGGGGTTTTCTCAACCTGCCGAAAAGGCCCGAGAACGCCCTCGCCGGAAGCCAATTTATGGAAAAGGTGCTCGGTGTCGACCTGGAGAAGTTCAAGAAAAATCCGAGACAGCTGGGATCGCTCTCCAAAATCGAAAGAGAGAACGCCATTCTCGAGCAGATCGAGCTCGGCAATATCCCGGAATTTTTAAGGCGCCCCAAAGCGGTGATCATCAAGGGGCCGAACGGCGGAGAGGTGAAAACCTACGTCATGCCCGACTATATTGCCATTGGCTCGAACGAAGATTTCGTCCGCGTGCCGCTGTCTCCGATCATCGCCCAGGCGCTGGCCCAAAAGTACGGCTTCAGCCTGCCGACCAAAACCATCGTCGAGGAAACCTATCAGCAGGCGGGAAAGCGGGTCGTCGGCCCTTCTTACAGTCATCCCGAGGAGTTTCAGATCAATTCGCCTTTTTTGGATTCTGCGGGATTTTACCTCCGCAGCGACCAAGACATAAAAGCTCAGTTGCACGGTGTTCCCCTCGGCACCCTGGTGGCGGGCGGGAAGAAAGAGCTCGTCGTCTCGCCTTCTGTCTCGGGAAGGCAGGCCAGCGAGGCCATCGATTTCTATGGGCTCTACGGTGCCGACGGAATTCCTATTCAGCGAACGCCGGGCCACGGGAGAGAATGCGGTTACCGGCATACGGAGTACGCCCTCGGGGTGCGCTTTGTCAGCCCGGTCGTCGTGGTCACGAAGAGTTCTGGAGAAAGGAAAGTCCTGCGAATGGACGAGGCCTTGCGCGATCCGGAGATCGCAAAGATGATTAGCCGCGTGGAGCGGACGGAAGAACAGAAAAGTATTCGATCCACCGGGCTCGACGGTCCCTTCGACCCCACGACCGCCTACCGCCATAAGCCGCCCAAAGGACAGAACCTGCCAAAAGGGCCGGATATTTCGTAACGGGGAAATAAGACGGAAAGAAATTACACAGAAAAAACACACACACACAGAAAATACAGACGGAGGTATGAATTTCGGTCGATTCCTTCCAGGTGAGTTTGAAATTCGAACCTCCGTCTTCCCCCGCTTCTTCTTCCCCCGTCTTCTTCCCCCCGTCCTTACCCCCAATTTATTAGACACATTTATCTTCAGCCCGCGTACCGGCCCTTTAATGAAAAGAGCCTCCCAAACCCTTCTTTGGCTGGTCCTGGCGCTGGGTTCCTTGGTCATCACCTATGCCAGCGCGGTTTATTTCGAGCCCGGCCAACGGCCTCCCTTCCTGATCGAGAAACTCCCTTTGTCCAACGAATCCTTGTATTTATGGGTGCTGCGGGTGCACGTCGTGGCGGCCGCCTTGGCCTTGCCCGGCTGCTTGATACTCGTCTCCGGGTTCGTCCTGAAACGTTGGCCCCGCTTTCATCGGTGGTGCGGACGCATCGTCGGTCTCGACGTGCTGGTCGCGCTGGCGCCCACCGGGTTCTATCTCGCTTTTTTCGCCAGAGGAGGGATCGGGTCTACGCTCGGTTTCCTGCTGACGGGCGGCATCGCGGTCTGGGCGATGCTCCAGGCCATTCGTTGGGCTCGAGGGAGGCGATTCGCCCGTCATCGTTTGTATGCCTTCCACGTCCTCGGTCAGCTCAGCGTCGCGGTGACCTCGCGCGCCATGCTCTTTGCCCTCGAGTCTTCCAACCTTAACCCCGATTTGGCCTATCTCTTGAGCCTATGGATCCCGGTCGTGGGCACCTTTGCCCTCGTCCAATACCTCGGCTCGCCGGCACAACCGCAACCCGGCCCAAGGACCTCTTATGAGCCCGTTCTTCATCCTATTAGCGCTGCTGGCAGCGACGCCAGCGTTGCTTAACCTCGATCGCCCGCTCCAGGCGCGGGAAAACCCTGTCTCCGGAAAACCGTCCTCGGCTCAGGCGCTCGTCGAAGCCGAGTTGGTGGCGCCGCTTCAAAAGAAAGAGGCTAAGCGTCCGCTCCTCTCGAGAGCCCCCAAGCCGCCCAGCGCCCGAAGGGTCCGAATCCTCGACAAGGCGCGGCATACCGATGCCAAAGGCCAGGGCTTCCTATCCTTTGAGGTCGACGAGACCCGCTCTTTCTTGAGGGAGGAGGAAAGAGAGGTCCCTGAAGAGGCCTGGCGCCAGGCGGCCATCATCGGTTGCGTGTATCCGGATAGCGGGAAAGTCCTCGTGAAGCTGGGCGAGACCTATTATCCCGCTTCGGTCCTGTGGGGAAACCAGGCAGAAAAGGCCCCCCCGGAGGCCTGTCGCGGCTTGGACTAGACGCACCACAAGCGCCCCGCCGTTTCTTAAAATTTGTCTTTTATCGTTGACGGCCTGGGACTAAACTTGATTTATGCCTCGAATCCGTCATGCATGGCTGACGGGCATCATGTTGGCGGCGCTGGGTTGTTCTTCCTCCACGCCCTCCCAAGCCCCGGCGCCGGGGCCCGATAAACCCGCCGACGGCGCGACCGGCTCTTGGTGGCGTCCCAGCCCTGGAACTTCCTGGCAAATCCAGTACGCGGGCGCAATCGATACCACGCTCCCAGTGCAGGTTTTCAACCTCGACTTAGTCGAAACCGATCCAAAACTCATCGCCGACCTGCACGCGGCGGGAAAAAAGGTTGTCTGCTATTTCAGCGCCGGCAGTTATGAAGAATGGCGCGGCGATGCCGCTCAATTTCCCAAGGAAGTTTTGGGCAAACCCCTGGAGGGCTGGCCGGGAGAACGCTGGATCGACGTGCGGCAAATCGCTTCCTTGGCACCGGTCATGGGAGCCCGGCTCGATTTGGCGGCGCAGAAGAAATGCGACGCGGTGGATCCCGATAACCTGGACGGCTACGTCAACGACAGCGGTTTCCCTCTCACTTCTCAGGATCAGCTCAATTATAATCGCTGGCTCGCGGCGGAGGCCCACAAACGAGGCATGGCCGTGGGGCTGAAAAACAATCTCGACCAAATTCCCGAACTGGTCGGAGACTTCGACTTCACGGTCAACGAAGAATGCTTTCAATTCAAGGAATGCGACAAGCTGCTGCCCTTCGTGCACGCCGGGAAACCGGTATGGAGCATCGAATACCAAGGCGATACCCAATCGTTCTGCCCGCAGGCCAATCAGAATAACTTCGATACCCTCAAGAAGAAGCTGGAGCTGGACGCCTGGCGCGAAGCATGCCGTTAGATCAGGGGAATAAAGAAAATTAAGAAATATATGAGTACGAAATCCGGTCGAATGGACTTTCCTCCGTTCGAATTTCGAACCTTCGTCTTCAGAAGCTCCCGTTCGAATTTCGAACCTTCGTCTTCAGAAGCTCGTCTTGGGCTCCTCGATTAAATCTTTCCCTAACTCCCTATTTTTTATAAAATTTCATAATGAGCAAGTTTCGGCTCGGCTTGGGGGTATGTCTAATGCTTCTGCCCTTGCTGCCCTTGGCGGCGTGGTGTGAAGATTTAGGCCAAAGAAATGGACGTTCTGATCAAAGGGATGCGGATTTTAATCCGCGGGCGGCCAAGGCTTCCTCCGGGCGTATACCAGACTCCATCAAAATCGAGGGGGTTTTCGTCCCCAGCAAGCGCCTCAAAATAAAAAGCGAATTCAGCGGTCGATTGGAAAACCTGTCCATCGCGAAAGGACAAGTCGTATCCAGGGAAAATCGGCTGTTTAGGATAGAGGACGACCAACTCTCCGAGGAGTTGGGCCTCCTACGAGCCCAATTGCAGGCCGCCGAGACCCAACTCGAACAAACCAAGGCTTTGGCCGAAACCGAGGAACCGGCGGAAGAAATCCAGGAAGAAGCAGTGCTTCAGCCGCCGGCCGAGGAGCCCGCCTACGAAGAGCCCTCGTATCGGGTGCCGACGTTTTCCAAATTGGCTTCGGAAATCCGATTCACTTCGGTGGACGCCGGAGGCGTATGGCCGGGAATCGACCCAAGAGTCATCGCACGGTCTAACGACCCTCCCGACGCCGGGGGGATCTGGCCGTCTTATGGGGACGGAGAGATGGTGACCGGATACGGAGTGCTCTCGGCTTGGGAAGATTTCTCCCTCACAGCCTATTTGCCCGTGCCCAGCGGCGGCACGGAATTCGGTTTGATCCAAAGCGCATCGCCTCCTCAGGTGTCCCGGCCCGCGGTGATCCCGAGCGAGGTGGAGCCGCAGGAGATACCGGAACCCTCGGAGGCGGACAGCCGTATCGCCTTGTATCAGGCCCGGATGGATAGGATACGGGCCGAGATCTCCGTCTTGGAAAATGAATTCGCGAGCCGGGATGTTTTCTCTCCGCTGGACGGGCGAATCCACGAGCTGGCGGTCACCGAAGGCAGTGAGGTTCAGGTCGGCGATTTTCTTGTCGAAATTTACCAAGTAAATCCGATCGAGTTTAGCTTCCAAATTCCTAAGGATCAGGTGGGGCTATTGGAGCCGGGGATGCAAGTCAAAGGGCGGGTGTTGGATCCGGCCGGAATCGACTTTGAAGGCGAAATTTCTTACATTGGAGCGGAGCTTAATCCCGACAAGGAAACCGTGGAAGTTCGCGCCTGGACGGATAATGCCGACGATGCCCTGAAGGTTGGTCTGAAAGGCGCAGCTGAGATTATCGTTCCATCTTTCTGAATCAACGGCCAGTCATCCAACCGAGATTTCCGATGAATGGGATGGAAGAGTGGGAGGTACCCGTCCCGCCGGGTCGCGAATTGTTAGCCCGAGACATCGTCGCTTGGAGTGGAAAAGCCTGGAGAGGAGTCTTCTAGACTTTCTTGCGAATTGATGGTTTTCTACTCAGTGCCTTTTCAGCATCCGTAAGGAATTTATTAAAATCTTAGCAAGAGGTTCTCATGGAACGACTCTGTACAATCCTTCTCGCCATTTCCTCTTTTCTCTTCCCCAGCCTCGGTCGTGCCGTCGTGACGATCAACGTTCCCGCGGACATGGCCTTGCAAGCGGCCCTTACGTCCGCGCAAAGCGACGGGGACGATACGGTGATTAATATCGCCGCGGGGAACTACGACGCTTCCGGCGCCACCTTTACCTATGTCGCCGCGGAAAATTTTTCACTTACCCTGACCGGGGCGGGCACCGGCGCGACCATCCTGGACGGCGGGGGGCTGCAGCAGGTGATGAATCTCCAGACTGGAAGCCCCGACGACTTGGCCAATATCTCTGTCCAAGGGATGGCCTTTCAAAACGGCGATGCAAGCGTCGGAGGGGGGCTTAATATTCTGACCTCCGATGCCAACGTTACCCTCGACAATGTCCTCTTTTTTCAAAACGGCGCCGCCATTGGAGGCGGGTTGGAGATCGTCACCGATACCGGGGACATCAACCTGACCAATAATATCTTTGACCAAAATTCCCAAGCATTCATTGGGGCCGGCATGGATGCCAGCTCCGATTCCGGAACGATCACGCTCCAAGGAAACCAGTTCACCGGCAATTTAAGCGGCGCCATCTCCGGAGGAGCGAATATTTTCAATGATTCGGGTTCCATCAATCTTACCGAAAACATCTTCGACGGAAATACCGTTTCGGGTGCCGCCATTGCGGGCGGGGCCGATATTGTGACCGTCTCCGGCGATATCACTCTTCAGCGGAACCGGTTCTTGGGAAATTCCAGCAATGTCATTACCGGAGGATTCGAGGCCGTAAGCACGGGCGGGGGAGCCATCACCGTCGACAGTAACCTTGTCGTCGGCAACTCGAGCAATAATATCGTTGGAGGCTGCCAAGTCGGATCCGCGGGGCCCATCGTCTTCACCAACAACATTGTCAGCGGAAATTCCGCGGTGAGCACCGGGGGAGGGGCGCGGATCTTCCTACTGGCGGGCGGCCCAAGCGCGGATATCATCAATAACACCATCACCGAAAACACGGCGGGCACCGAAAGGGGCGGCCTCGAGCTTTCGCTGTCGGACAATGCGGCGGTGGGGAATATTTACAATAACATTATTTGGGCGAATACGTCTCCGGGCAACGGAACGGATATTTTCGTCGTGGACGATGGAGATTCGGATAATGTTGGATCCGCGGTCAATCTTTTCAACAATGATTTTACGTCCCTCTTTTTTGCGTGCGTTGCTCCGGGTTGCACGCCGAACGTGAATCAGGGAGCCAATCTGAACGATCAGGACCCGCTTTTTGTGGATCCGGCGATGCTGGATTTTCATTTGGGAATGGGGTCTCCTGTGATCGACAAGGGATTGGCCTCGGCGCCTTCTCTGCCCGCGACGGATTTTGATGGGAATCCCAGGGTGCTCGGCGCCGAACCGGACATGGGGGCGCTGGAAGCCCTCCCGAATATCTCCCTTTCACCCACGGCCAATGACTATGGGAGCCTGACGGTAGGGACGAGCGCCTCGGCGGTCTTTACGATCACCAACAACGGCGCGGGAGGCCTGTCGGTGACGGATATCGCGCTTTCGGATACGACCCATTTTTCCTTGGACGTGAACGGAGGACCCGAGCCTTGCGGAAGTCTCACCCCGACGCTTGCGAGCGGAGAAAGCTGTACGGTGGTCGTGATTTTCAGCCCTCAAGCGAATGGGTCTTTCAGCGCCGCCTTGATTTTCAGCTCCGATGATCC
The DNA here is from genome assembly GCA_030263375.1 of Deltaproteobacteria bacterium PRO3. Taxonomy (NCBI): domain Bacteria; class Deltaproteobacteria; species Deltaproteobacteria bacterium PRO3. Next base: position 22,079 of record SZOV01000005.1, on the reverse strand, counting down.
GGCCGCCCCGACCGTACAGGCGGTACTGACGGGCGTCGGACTCCTTAATCCTTTCATCAGCGGGGGCGGGTGCGCCTTGGGGGGCGGGACGTCTTCCGCGCAGTTCCCGATGGCGGTGTTTTTTGGAATCCCGTTCTTGTTATTGGCGCGGCAGAAATTAGGACGGCGGTACGATATTCGGCGTTTTTAGAAAGCCGTGAGTATGATCGCAAGCCTACTGCCCTGAAAAATTGCATATTATGGGAGGGATTATGCGAAACCGAGCCGTGGTTTTGACGCTTCTTTTCGTTGCAATGCCCCCGCTTGACGCCCATGCCGACATGATCTGGCACGCCGCCTACCAGAACCCGATGTCGAACTGGAGCGCTTACATGTACGACCAGAACGTCAAGCGTCACCTGCGTAATCGCACGTCTCAGGGGACGGGAACCGCTTCCACTGCCACCCCTGCCAATACGACAACGGCCGCCGCCTCCGCACCTCCAAAGGCCCCGATTACCGCCACCGATTTTACGCGCGATCCGAATGGCAAAGATGTCGTCGCCCAATTTATCGCGGCGACCAATATTCCGCCGGCGGATGGGACAAAGCTTGCGACCGCGTTGCGGGCTACGATGGCGCAGCTTGGCTCCGAGCTTCGTAAGGATAACGTCGCAAACGCCATGACGCTGCTGATAGGGTTATGCTACGGCGTGCTTGAGAAACCCGGCTTCGATCCCAGCCGTGCCGACGACTTGATCCCGGCCGTCAACGACGCCTTGGCGGCCTCGCCTCAATTCAGGGCCCTCGCTGCGGCGGATCGTCAGAACATGTACGATTCGATGTTGCTTTCAACCGCCATCATCGCGATGGTCCATCAGAGCGACAAGCAGGCCAGTAAGAACATCGCCAGGCAGTCGCTGCAGCAGCTTGGCTTGCCGGAATAAGAGGGAAAATCAGGCGATGGTCTTGCCCGAGCGTTTCTGCAATTCCGCCAGCAATTCCTCGGTCCGTTCAAAGGCGCCGACGGGAAGGCCGAATTTCACGGTCGAGACGGGATTTTTTGCGACGATGCGGAGCGGGCGCATTTGTCTCTGTAAAAAACCCATGGCCGGGAGCCAAGAGAGCTCGGTAATTTCATTCCAGGGAACCGCCTTCTTGCCGACCCATCTTCTTTCAAACATATCGTGAGTCATGCGCACTTCCGCCTTGAAGGCGATATAGAGAAGCAAGATGCCCATGGGGATCAAGAAGACGAGCAGGAAGCAAAAGATGGAGAAAATCCATAAGAAGATTTTGAATCCGGGGCTGACTTTATAGATTTTCTCCATTTGACGGCTCCATCCTTGACTATTTCCCTTTCCCGCAGGTTTTGGGATCGATCGGTTTTGCCTTCCAGTCGTGGGAATAGGTAGCGCATTTGCCCATGATGCAACCCGTGCCGCTTACCAGCATTTTCCCGTCGCTATAGATTTCGTAGGGACCGGAGCCCGTGGCGTTGAAGGGGCCGGAGTAGGTGTATGTCCCCTTGGTCGCGCTGGTGGGGGTGAATTCAAATTTCAAGGTGCCGGGTACCGAAAAGGGCACGGTAACGTCGCAGACGTCGCCTTCCTGAGCCGCGTCGTCGATATTTCCGGAAATATGGAAGGCCTTGCCGATTCCCGAAACACTCGGGACGGGCATCGGAGTAGGGGAGGGTGAGGGTTTTGCCGTGCCGCTCGAGGTGGCCTTGCTGCCTTCAGCGGGCGTCGGCCCCTTGGGTGAAGAGCATGAGACCGGTATGACGATAAACAGGAGAGAGAGGAGGGGTAGTTGGAAATTTTTCATAGGCCTACCTTTTGCGGATTTTGGGACAATATAATAGTAAACTGATTCCATGGAAAGGAAATGAAGGAGAATTGAAGAGGAATTAAACAGAAGTGAAGGAGGAGATGAAGACGGCAGGAGATGAAGGAGATGAAGACGGAGGTTCGATTTTCGGTCGGTTCATGAGAAGTCCGACCGAAAATCGAACCTCCGTCTTCATCTCTGTCTTCATCTCTCTTTCTTCCGAAAAAACAACTTCCAAATCCTGCCTTCCCCCAAGGTCTGCCCCAATTCCTGAAACGCGAAGAAGGGGATGAACGAGAAGAATAGGATCAAGCAGCGGGCGATCAGCTCCTCCCGGCCTTCGCTCAAGATCTTGTGAAACCCATAACCCAGTCCCTTGCCGTGCAGGAATCCTCCGAGGGTATGCTCGAGCACCACGAAGGCCCCCGCGAAGAGGCTGAAGACTGTCGCCTTGTAAAGCGTCGAAAAAATCAAAGGCAGCCTCTCAAGCCTTCGGCCCAGATGCAGGGCGTTCCCCACGAGGACGACCTTCGCCAGCACCAAGGCCTCGACCAGCGCGAATCCGAAATTGTAAGAGGATAGGTGATATTCGACGAGGATCAGCTTGCGATACCACGTGAAGGCGCTGAAGAAGGCCGCCAGGTAGACGAAATTCACCCAATACTCGAAGGCCTCGTGGGCGAGTTTGCGCTTCAAGGGAGTCTTTTCCATGGAGGCCTCCGAGTGCCTGCGCCGCCCCCGCTACTCGGGCAGCGAGGCGTAAGTATGAATCCCGCGATTGACGTCGATGATCTGCGGGTGCCAGACCGGCCGATATTTCGGGCTGAGGACGTCGCTCTTCGGGTCGTATTCCGCCATCTTCAGCGCCAGCAGGTTGGCCAAGGTGTGAAAGAGATTTTCGGTGTTGAAGGCCACGCCGCGGTTTCGCGCATGGATGCGTTTCAAGGCCCGCGGGCACTCTCCCTGACACCAAAGAAAATAAGGGATGTCGAACTCGCTGCGCATGGGCTCGGGAAAACCGTGCCCGCAGGTGTTCACGTCCTTCTCGTAGAGACGCTCGCCGTGATCGCTCACGTAAAGCAGCATGCTCCCCGGCCGGGACTCCAACTTGCGCAATACCCCGTCCAGCACCTCGTCGGTATAACGAACGCTGCTGTCGTACTCCGCCAGGATGCTGGCCTGCTCCTCGTCGAGCACCTCTCCGACATAGTCCTGCGCGCGAAAGACCGCCTTCTCCGGCGGATAACGGTTCCGGTAGCTCTGGTGCGAGCCCAAGGTGTGCAGCACGATCAGCTTGTGGGGGTACGGCTCGCTCAAGGCCGCCTCGAGGGGGCGCAGCAAGGCTTCGTCGTAGACCGTCCCGTAAAATTCGGTATTGGTGAATATCGTCGTCTCGGCATCGTGTGCGATCAGCGAGATCAGCGAGTCGAACTGCCCGACCCGCCCCTGGTTCGACAGCCAATAGGTGCGGTAGCCCGCCTTCTTCGCGGCGGCCAAGATCGAGGGCTCGGTCAAGAAGCGGTCCGGCTCTTGAATCGTGGCGGGCGTCAGCATCTTCGTCACGCTGGGCACCGTCTGGTTGGAAGGCGAGATGGCGCCGTCGAAGGCCAAGATCTGCTTGCGTCGTGCGTCCAGGCGGGGCGTCGTGGGCCGAGTATAGCCGTAGAGGCTCATGCGGTCGCGGCGCAGCGATTCGCCGATTACCAACACCAGCGTGCGGGGCCGCGAGGCGTCGCCCAACACCGCGCCAAAGTCGTGCCCCGCCCGCACCTGCTGCGTCTCCTCCAGCCACTGCCGGTAGGCCAGCCAGTTGCCGACGTCGTGCAGGATGCGGATGCTCGGCAGCTGGCGGTTGAGCTCGGCGGCCCGTGACCAAAGGGGGCGCTGCTCGAAGGACTTGAGGTTGTAGGCGGCGATGGCGGGAAAACGGTACGCCGACAAGGCCAATGCCGCCAGCGCCGACCACGCCAGGACGTGCGCCGCTGCCCGCGGTCGCCCTGGGCTGAGGCCCCGCCAGGCCCAGAAGACCGCGGCGATATAAAGCGCGCCATAGCCCGCCAATGAAAGCGTCATCCCCCTGTTCCAATGGAAACTTAAGTACTCCTTCGCCTCGTGCAGGTCGGTGCCCAGCAGCGCGTCCACCGCGCCCACGGAGATCGGGGCGTCGTAGAGCGCCACGTGGACCAGTGCCAAGGTCCCCAGGAAGGTCAAGGGCAGTAGCAGGAGGGCGAAGACGAACCGTTGCAAGTGCCCCGCATGCATCGTCACCCAGGCCAGGCCCAAGCTGAACAGGGACGCGATCAGGAGGGTGTTGAGGATGTAGGGATTCCGGCTGTCGTACAAATAATAGACGCCGGAGTAGCCCTTCCAGAGCTCGACGAGGAAAGGGGGGAGGAGGGCCAAGGCATAACACAGGGCCAGCAAACCGAACTCACGCCACTTCGAAGCATGGATTGTCGAGGAATCCAAAGACATCCCGGAAAGACCTTAATTTCACACCGCGATTACCCCATCTTGCAAATTTTGCCAGAGAAAGCCGGGGTGTTTAAATAGCTTTTTAATTTTCAAATAGTTACGAGTGCGTCCCCCTTGTCCCCCTTGCTTTCCCGAGCGGCATCCCCTTGAGGGGTTGGCGGAGCCGAGGCGAATATCTCGCCGGGCGAACCGGACAACCCTTGGGCTTCAATATATATTATAAAGAGAGACTTTCATGTTGGGTCTTTCTTTCCGCGGCATTCTCACAGACGCAAAATCCGTCTACTTCGGAGAGGAAGTCGGAGCAATAGGCAACCTGAAGGTGATGTGCAGGATCTGAGGGCGGAACCCAGCGGCGCCCACGTCGTCCGGACTGGATGCCATCTAAGGACCGCCTTGCCAGGAGATTTTTCTTCCCTTGTCGGGAAAAAAATAATCTGGGACAATTTCATTTCATAAAATTTAAAAACATGGCATGAGCATTGTTCGGGTTAAGCCTTGAGCGGCTGAATTCACCCCACCATCCGGGGAGGGCTACGGAACATCCTGAGGAGGTTTCATCATATGCGGACTCGTCTGTCTCGCGCGGCCCACACGTCTATCTTCAAATACACACTCTTGTTGCTGGTCGGCCTCGCGCCGGTGGCCGTGCAGGCCGTCGGGGTGCGAATGGTCAGCGTCGACGCGGCCGGTTCGAACGCCGGTCAGGCCACTACGGGGGGCGGCCTGGAACATAAAAACGCCTCGATGAGCGCCGACGCGGGCAAGGTGTTGTATTCGAGCCTCGCGGACAACCTGACGAGTCCCCTGGCCGACAACGATGACGAGTTGGGCGATTCCAACAACGTCTTCGACGTCTTCATCTGGGAGCGCAGCAGCGGCGCCAATTCCGTAGTCGCCCTCAATCTCGGCGGGACCTCCTCCGGCGACGGCGCCGGCATTCTGGGACACATCTCCGCGGACGGGAGCCAGGTCGCCTTCATCAACGACTCGACCAATTTGGCGGTGGATGAGCCCAATCCTATCCCCACGCCGACGCCCGACGGCGACGACCATGTTTATCTCCTGTCCGGCGGGGATTTGACCTTCCTTACCTTGAATTTCGACGCGAGTTCCCCGGCCGGCGGTAGCCCCGGCGCGCAGGAGGTTCAGGTCGGGAATAATGGGAAGGTGTTTTTTACTTGGTTCCCCTCGAATAGCAGCGCCGAGGGCTTGATAGACGACAAACAGATTTGTGACCGTAACGGCGATTACGATCTTTATGTTTACGATCCGGCAAGCAGCGCCGATAACAAGGTTGAATTGCTTTCAATCAGCACCAACCCGGATTTTCCTGATGCGGGTTGTGATCCCGCGGCCACAGACAAAACCGCCAATGACGGAGTCTCCGACATCATGGTCAATGCCTCCGGCGACAAGGTGGTTTTCGTCAGCGCGGCCAACGACCTGATCAGCCCGCAGATCGAGGCCGACTTTGACGACGACGTCTTCCTTTGGGACAACGGCACGATCAAGATGGTCAGCAAGAACGCCGCCGGTGACGACGGCGGCAATGGGCAATCGATCAATCCTATTATCAGTGCCGACGGGTCGACGGTCGTCTTTGAAAGCAACGCCACCGACCTTGTGGCGGGGATTTCCGACGGAAACGGGTCTCGCGACGTCTTCGTCTGGACCGAGGCCTTGGGCGTCCGCCTGGTCAGCGTCAACGAGACCGGTTTGGCCACCGGCAACGCCGGCGCTTTCAATCCCTCGGTCTCCGGAAACGGTAATTTGGTGGTCTTTGACAGCGACGCCTCGGATCTTACCGCGACGGACAACCAGACTTCGACGCAGATCTACCTGCGCAATGTCCTGAATAACACGACCGAGATGGTCAGCCTGAAGGCCAACCCCACCGATCCGATGGTTCCGGAGGGAAGCAGCGGCGGCGCCTCTAACCCCTTGATCAGCGAGGACGGATCTACCGTGGCCTTCAAGAGCGTGGCGTCCGACCTCACGGGTGGCACGGTCTCGGGCTCCTTGACCCAAATTTACGTCCGGGATCTGGCTCTTGGAGTCAACCAATTGCTGACCCCAGGCACCACGACGGGCGAAGGGGCCAACGGGGCCTCCCACCCGATCCAGATCAGCGCCGACGGGCGCTACGTGTTGTTGAGCAGCGCCGCGACGGACATGGCTGAAAACGTCGACGACATGGAGATCCCCGCCGACGACCTCTTCCTCGCCGAGCAGCTGGGCTTCGTCGAATTCGACGCCGCCGAGTACGAGGTCACCGAGGGCGACTCGGGCAACGTGCAGGTCACGGTGACGGTCAATCGCCTGAAGGCGGGGGATTCCGAGGCCAGCGTAGACTATAAGACCGACGACGCCGACGCCGAGACGACGGCCACCACCGGCGTCGATTACACCTCGGCCTCCGGAACCTTGACTTGGTCCGCCGGCGAGACCGGGCCGAAGCAGTTCACCGTCGATGTGGCGGGCGACGCCGGGGCCGAGGCCGACGAGTTCATCCGGATCGTTCTGGAAAATCCGACGGGAACGAGCATTGGCAACCAGGGTAGCGCCAAGGTCAAGATCGTCAACGACGACGAGGATTGCGGCAATAGCGTCAACGACGATCCCGATGAAGACAGCGACGTCGATTGCGCGGACTCGGATTGCGATTCGGATCCCAATTGCCAAGAAAGCGGCAATTGCGGCGACGGGCTCGACAACGACCAGGACACCGACGTCGACTGTGACGATTCCGACTGCACCGGCGATCCCGCCTGCAGCGAGATCTGTGATGACGGCAGCGACAACGACAACGATACCCTGGCGGACTGCGACGATCCTGATTGCTCCTCCGCGCCGAATTGCCTGAACCCCGAGGTCTGCAACAACGGGCTGGACGACGACAACGATACGCTGGCCGACTGCCTCGACTCCGACTGCGCGGCCGATCCGGCTTGCACCGACCCGAGCGGCGACGGGGACGGCGACGGATTCATCAACAGCTCCGATAATTGTCCGGGTGTCTCCAATCCCGGCCAGGAGGACACCGACGCCGACGGCGTGGGCAATGCCTGCGATACGACGGAAGACGACTGCGGAAACAACCAAAACGACGACGGCGACGGATTGAGCGACTGCGGCGATCCGGATTGCGCCGCCAGCAACGAGTGCGTCGACAGCGACAGCGACGCGATCGTCAACGCCGACGACAATTGCCCCAACGCCAATAACCCGGGCCAGGAAGACACCGACGGCGACGGCGCGGGCAACGCCTGTGATACGGCGGAAGGGGCCTGCGCCAACGGCGTCAGCGACGACACCGACGGCGACGTCGACTGCGCCGACGCGGATTGCGCGGCCGATCCGGCCTGCGCCGCCCCGGCCGACGATGACGACGGGGACGGGGTGCTCAACGCGACGGACAATTGTCCCTCGGTTGCCAACCCGGGCCAGGAGAACACCGACGGCGACGGCCTCGGCAATGCCTGCGACAACAGCGAGGGCGATTGCGACAATGGCGTGACCGACGATACCGACGCCTTGGTCGACTGCGCCGACTCCAATTGCGCCGCGGCCCCCAACTGCCTCGACAGCGACAGCGACGGGGTTCCCAACATCACCGACAACTGCGACAACGTCGCCAACCCCGGCCAGGAGGACACCGACGCCGACGGGACCGGCAACGCCTGCGACGGCTCGGAGGGACTGTGCAACAACGGCGCCTCCGACGACAGCGACGCGGACGTCGACTGCGCCGATGCGGACTGTACCGCCGATCCCGTCTGCGCCAATCCCGGCGGCGACGACGATAGCGACGGCGTTCTCAACGCCTCGGACAACTGTCCCGCCGATGCCAACCCCGGCCAGGAGAACGGCGACGGCGATGGCTTCGGCGACGCCTGCGACAACAGCGAGGGCGACTGCGGCAACGGCGTCAACGACGACGTCGACGGCGACGTCGACTGTGCCGATTCCGAGTGCGCGGCGACGCCCAATTGCGTCGACGACGACGGCGACGGTGTTCCCAACGTCTTCGACAATTGCCCCGCGGATTTCAACGACACCCAGGACGATTCCGACTTCGACGGCGTCGGCGACGTCTGCGACGCGCTTCCCTTCGACTTCGACAATGACGGCGTGGACGACTTCTCCGACAACTGCTTCGATGTTCCCAATCCGGGCCAGGAGGAGACTGACGGGGACTTCATCGGAAACGCCTGCGACTTCGAAGAGGGAAATTGCGTCAATGGCGACGACGACGACAACGATGCCTTGGTCGACTGTCAGGACAGCGATTGCTCCTCAGCCCAGGCCTGCGCGGCCTTGCCGGATGACGACGGCGACGGCATCCCCAACGTCGCGGACAATTGCCCGAGCGACGCCAACGCCGACCAGGCCGACACGGATGGCGACGGCGCGGGCAATGCTTGCGATGCCAATCCGGATGTGCCGGAAGATGACGACGAGGACGGCCCCGGCGTGCCGACGATTCCTCCCGGCAGCCAGCCCGCCGGCGGGGGAGGTCTGGGTTGCAGCTTAAACGGTGCCGCCGCCGCGACTCCCGCGATTCCATTGCTCTACGCCGCAATGGGAGCCTTCGCGGTTGGGTCCTGGCGATGGCGGCGCGGGAAGGCGGCTTCCACGCCTGCTTCCGGGCGCTGAATCTACCAGTCCATTCCAGGGGAGGCCGATTTCAAGGCCGGAAAGGGCTCGGGCCAGAAAGAAACGAAAAGACGGAGGTTCGATTTTCGGACGATTTGCAGCTCCACGGTCCGAAAATCGAACCTCCGTCTTCATTTTCTATTTGTCCGAAAATCGAACCTCCGTCTTCATTTTCTTCATTTTCGCTGCTCCGCCTGCCTTGGTTTTTCCGAGGAAAATCAGGTCAATCTTCCTTTTCGTCGCTTCGGCGCGCGGTTTATGCCGTATCTTTAGCCGTCGGCCCGTGGTAGACAGGAAAGAAAAAGGAGAACGGCCTTGGAAGAAACTTCATACAAGATGCTCGACGAGTTGATTCACTGGTGCACCCGCTGCAAGCTGGACCTCAATCACCGCGTGATCCGCGTGGATAACGGCGTGCCCAAGCGGGTGCTCTGCCTGACCTGCCAAAGCGACCGGGTTTATCGGCCCAAATCCCTTTCCACCCGCAAAGCGGCCTTCGGCAAGGCCGCCGCACTGAAATTGGCGAAGGAAAACGCCCTGCGAGAAAAGCTGCGGGGCAGCCAGCGCACTCCCAAGGCCTATTCGATGGAGGGGGGTTACAAGGTCGACGACGTGATCGATCACGCGATTTTCGGACGGGGTCTCGCCACGGAATTCGTTTCCCCGGACAAAATGCAGATCTTCTTCGACGACGGTATGAAACTGCTCAAGTGCGGCCGCATGGAGCGATAAAAAAATGGCGGCCCCCTCAGGGACCGCCATTGAAGTAACGCGAAATTCATTCGCCGCTTAATAGCGACGTCCACCTCCGCCGCCCCGGCCGCCGCCGAAGCCGCCGCGTCCACCGCCACCCCCGCCGCCGAAGCCGCCTTCGCGCTTGGCTTGAGGTCGGGCCTCGTTCACGGTGAGGCTGCGGCCTCCCATGTCCTTGCCGTTGACCTGGGCGATGGCCTGATCGGCCGCCGCCGAATCCTCGAACTCGACGAAGCCGAAGCCCTTGGACTGGCCGGAAAATTTATCGTTGATCACCGCGACGGAAAGCAGGGTTCCGAAGGGTTCGAACAGTTCGCGCAGCGCGGACTCGTCGGCGCTGTAGGGAAGGCTTCCCACGTATAGTTTTTTCGCCATTGGGCGTCTCCTTGAGATTTCGGAAATGAATGTCACCGAGCGCTCTAGGAGTTCCAGGGACGGATCGTTTCCTTGATTTGTTTATAAAAGGTAGTGAGTTGAGTCTAGGCAGGGGATCCGAGGTTTTCAGCCGTCGGGGCTTACTTAGAAACGAGACACTGCTTGTACCTTCGTCTTATCGGGGCGATTTGTCCAGAGTTGTTTCGGGTCCGGGGAAGAAGCGGTTCGTCCCAGGGGACGGCCTCCCGTTTCTCCCGCCATTTTTTGGTGGTAAGTACCCGGGATTCCAATCATATTCGTCTCCGTGCCGCCCTGCGGAGGCGGTAAGAAAGGGGATCCCAGATGAGCACGAAACAATTGGTCGTCCTTTGGTACGGCGGCATCCTGATGTTTCTTCTGTTGTTGGTGAAGGTCTCCTCGACGGTCACCCTCGGCATCGGGGCCGGCCTGCTAGCCTTGCTTCTGATCTACACCCTCAGCCGGCATCATCGCGCCAACAAGGGACAGGTGCTGCTTGCCATCGGTTTCCCCATGATGTTGCTGGGCATTGTGTCCTTCGTGGCGGGCGATTCGGTGGATGACCCCACGATGTATTGGCAGGCGGGCCCGGCTCGTCTCATTTCTCCCGACCAGGTTCAAGTCCTCGACTTGAAGGTGCGTCGTTCTTTCTTTTCCGACGTCCTCAGCGGAAAGATCCAGAACAATTCTACGGAAACCGTGCGGGCCGTGACTTTGAAGGTCTTGTCCGGCGGAGATGCCAAAACGGCGGAAACCTGGCAGGTGAGGGTTGGAGGATTGAATCTCGCCCCCGGCGCCGGCGCCCCTTTCGCGGAGCGGATTGGAGATTTCCACTTGAAGTGGAACCGGCAAATCCCCTGGTCCTTTCAAGTCCTGGCGGCCGAGGCACAATAATGCCTTTTTCGCATTTTTTTTTGGGCGCCTTGCGGTATGCCAAGAAAAATCTCACAATAAAATAATTCATTCCTTTCAATTTCATGTTGACCTCGGTCATGGGCGAATTAAAATCTAGAGTTTATCAATCATAGGGGATTGATAAGGAGTGAACATGGGGAATGTGGGTACTAGGGCCTCCGCCCGAAAGGGCGAGGTGGGCGCTGCTGCGCGTCAAAACGAAATCTGGGACGAAAATCGCTTCAAAAAATTCGCCGAAGAAATCGACAAGCTCCGGCTCGAGCTCGAATCCTCCCTGGGCGAAGAAGACGTCCGCTACGCGAAAAAATTACGCAAGGTCTCGAGGCAGATGGAAGCCCTGGGCCGCTTTCTGATCTTTGTCAGCCTCGACCCGGTGACCTGGTTTGTCGGTGTCACGGCGTTATGGATCCACCGTCAAATCGAGACCACCGAGATCGGGCACTACGCCCTGCACGGCTGCTGGGACCGCTTTCCCGAGCTTCCCGAGCTTCATTCCAAAAGCTTCCAATGGCTCTCCCCCGCCGAGGAAGAGTCCTGGAAGCACGGCCACAACGGCCTGCATCACCAGTACACGAACGTCGTCGGCAAGGACCCGGACGTCAACTACGGCACCTTGCGCACCAGCAAGTACACGCCTTGGGGCCTTTACCACGCGATCCAGGTCGTCCAGTTCTTCGTGACGGCCCCCTTTTTCATGGAGGTCATCGGCGTCTACAACACAGGTCTCACCGACCTGCTCCGCAAGCCCAAGACGCCGGGTTACGTCGACATCCTGCCCGACCGTAAGCTGGCCACCGTGGCTAGAGCGGCCTATCGTTCCTTCAAGAAGATCCTGCCTTTTTACGCCTATCATTTCGTGCTGTGGCCGGCGCTCGCGGGCCCGCTGTGGTGGAAGGTGCTCTCGGGCAACCTCTTGGCGCATTTCATGAATAACATTTATACCGCGGCGAGCGTTTACGCCGGTCACTTTGGTGACGACACCGAGTTCTATCCGCCGGAGTTTCGTACCAGGAGCCGCGGTGAATTCTACAAAGCCCAAGTTCGAGCGGCGCATAATTTCACCGCCCCCTTGGCCTTACAAATTCTCTCGGGGACTCTCAATGCCCAGATCGAGCATCATCTTTTCCCGAAGCTCCCGCCCAACCGGCTTCGCCAGGTAAAATCCAAGGTCCAGGAGGTTTGTCGTCGGCACGGCGTCGAGTACGGGGAGGACAGTTGGTGGAACACCTGGAGGCGGGCGATCGCCTATCTCTGGAAAATGGGGGCGCCGAAGTCCCGCATCGCGACCGGCTAATCGGCCTCATGCGGCACGGCGCTTACGGCGATGCGGCGGTGCTCGTTCAATTATCGATGCAGCCACAGACCTCGTCCGCCGCGACGGAGGGATTGGGGTCCTGTTCTTTCGAGCCGCCGCTCTGGCAGTAATAATCCGGCGATCCGTCGATGGGATCCGTGAAGCAATTGACGGGATTGCCGTTCTGACAGGTGCCTGAGGCGGTATAGGCCTTCGTCGAGCTGTTGTAGATCGGACCGTAGATATTCGAGCAACGGCCGTACATATTGCCCGGCGGGACCTGCCCTAGGGCGGGGGAAATAGGAAAGCAGGATAGTGCAAACATTCCGAAGAGGAGCAGCTTCACAATCACCTCCCTTTTAGAAGATTTTAAGTCGGAGCGGGGCGGAGGGCAAAGTTAAAAAAAAACCGGCTTGGCGCCGACAGGCCTTTGGGTTTAAAGAAGTCCCATGAATCCCGCCGGCTTGCCCGTGAAAAAATACATGAGTCCGACCCCTCAAACCATCGGCCGCGAGGCACCCCTCGCGACGGCCAAGGAGATCATGGCCGGCCTGGCCATCCGGCACTTGCCGGTGATCCAAGGGGAAAAGGTCGTCGGGGTCCTTTCCGACCGCGACATCCAAGTCCTGGAATTCCTCGCCAAGGACCACGCCGAGGCGCTGCGCGTCGACGACGCCATGACCCGCGACGTCTATGTCGCGGCGCCGGAGACGCCCTTGCAAGACGTCGTCGCGGCCATGGCCGCGGGAAAGTTCGGCTCGACCGTGGTCGTCGAGGCCGGAAAGGTCCGCGGGATTTTCACCACCATCGACGCCCTGCGGGCCCTGGCCGACCTGCTGGGCCGGAAGCCCTAAATTCGCCTGCCGCGGGCCCCCGCCGCGTGTTATCCTGAAAACAAGCGAGGGAGCCTTTTTATGCCGTCCAAGCCCTATCAGCGGTGGAGGTTTCGCGCCGTCTTGCGCGTGCTATGGTGCCTGCTCTCCAGCTTCGTGCTGGAAAGCTTCGTCTTCGGCCTCTCGGTCCTGCCCGCCGTCCTGTTTTGGGAGTGGCACCTGCATTGGGATCTCCCGGGGCCCTTTTGGCTGCGCATGGTATTGCTCAGCATGGCCTTTGTCCCCGCCTATTTGATCTTCGCCTTCTCGCTGACGATCCTCTCCGCCGTCTCGACGAGGCTGCTCGGCTGGCGCGCGGTGCCCGATTTGGAGATGCGCATCAGCGACCCGGACTGGCCGCTGTTGGATTGGGTTCGCTATACGATCTCGATCCACATGGTTCGGATCTTCTCGGGCTTGGTGTTTAGAGCGACGCCGCTCTGGACGCTCTACATGCGACTGAACGGGGCCAAGCTCGGCCGGCGCGTCTTCGTCAACAGCCTCTGGGTCACCGATCACAACCTGCTGGAGTTCGGCGACGACGTGGTGATCGGCAGCGAGGTGCATCTCTCCGGACACACCGTCGAGCGCGGCCTGGTCAAGACTGCCAAAGTCAGATTGGGCGCCGGCGTGACGGTGGGGGTGTCGAGCATCGTCGGGATCGGCGTGGAGGCGGGGCCCGGCTGCACCATCGGCGCCTTGAGTTTCGTGCCGAAATTTTCCAAGCTCGAGGCGGGACAGAGCTACGCGGGGATCCCCGCGCATCGGATTGAGTCGCATCGTCCCGTGGAAACGCTATGAGCCAGGGCCCCTATCTTCCCGACATTGTCGGCTCTCCCTTGATGTACCAAGAAAGGGGGGAGGGGCCAACGCTGATCTTGGTGCCGGGGCTGGACGGCACGGCCCTGCTTTTTTACCGGCAGGTGCCCCTCTTGAGCCGGCGCTTCCATGTCTTGACCTTCCCGCTGCCCAACGATCCCAAGTGCACGATGGAATCCCTCGTGGAGGAACTGCGGGAGCTGGTTGACAAGGTCGCGGCGGAGCGCGGGGACGAGAAGGTTTTGCTCTGCGGCGAATCCTTCGGCGGGGCGCTCAGCCTGAGCTTCGCGTTCGCGCACCCGCATCGCTTGCGCGGGCTGGTGATCCTGAATTCCTTCCCCAAGATCCGCAAACCCTTCCAGCTGCGCGTGGCGCCGACCCTGCTGCGCTGGATGCCCTGGGGGGCGATGCCGCTGGTGCGTCGCTTCACGGAGTCGCGGATCCATTCCCCGCACGCCCTGCCGGAGGACTTGGCCGAGTTCCACCAGCGCCTGCGCTGGGTGGGGAAGCAGGGCTATATCCGGCGCCTCGAGATCCTGCGGAGCTACGACATCTCGGAACGGCTGCCGGAGATCGCGACCCCCACCTTGTTCCTGGCCGGGGAGCTGGATCGCCTGGTCCCTTCCGTCCGGGAGGCCGAGTTCATGTCGCAAAAGATGCCGAACGCCAAGATGATTACTTTGCAGGGTTACGGTCATGTTTGCATGATCAATCATGACTTTAACCTGCTCGACTACATCCTGCCTTGGCTCGGAGAGTGAAGGATGCGCGAAAAGGAGAATGAAAGGCTCTCCTCTCCTGGAGAATGAAGACGGAGCAAAGGGAGAATGAAGACGGAGCAAATCCCGGAACCCTGTTCCGGCGGCTGCAAACCCCGATTTTGCGGACTCCTCCCCTCGAAATACGGCTTAAAGGCCACCGTGCCCGACCAAGCTATTTTCATCTATCTTATTAGAATTATTGTGTAATTTATAGTTATCGGAATTTTGGCACCTAGCTTGCTCCGTCTTGAGCCCCTGGAGGGCACGCTATGACCAAACCTGCCACGATTCCTGCGAGCGGGATCATTCCCGGTCCCAGTCTTTCCGATCTCTTCGCCAGTCCCGCTTTTCAAAAGGCCAAACGCAAAGCCCTGGCCCACGATCCCCTCAAGGGGATGCGTCACATCCCCAAGGCCCCGCCGTCGCCCAATTGCGGTGGCAAGGCCGCCGAGGCGGTCTGCAAAAAGGCCCGCTTCTTCGCCGACAAGACCAAGGAGCTGAAACACCCGCCCAAGCTCGCGACCGCCGCGAAGCCGAAGCCAAGCCACGGCGCTCGGCCGGCCAACAGCGCCGTCGCCTCCGAGGGTGGCGACTCCACGAACGTCTTCAACAGCCCCGGCTTCCAAAAGCTGCGGCGCAAGGCCCTGTCCTACGATCCCTTAAAGGGGGCCCGGCATATCCCCAAGGCGCCGCCTCCCCTGGTGGCGCGGGACGGTACGCCGACCCGACCCGCGAAGGTGACGAAGGCCCCGGCGAAGAAGCCCCGAATCAAGGCCGAACCGGGCCTGACGGCCTCCTACGTCTACACACCCGGGGTGGGACCGCAGTTCCAGCCCGCCAAGGTGGTCAAGGACCGCGCCCAGGTGAGCGCCATGCTGCGCGAAGGCCAAGTCGGGTTGTTCAGCCCGATCGCCTATTGCGACCCGAAGGGCCGCACCCACACGGGGACGGTGGTCGAAATCTTTTCTCTCTTGCCCGCCTGAGCGGGGCGAAAAAAAAGGCCACTGTAAAGCGGCCTTTTTTTTTAAGCTAAATCCGAAAGCTTACTTCGCGGCCTCGACCGAGACCGCCACGGCGACGGTGTAGGTCGCGGTGACCATGTCGCCCTTCTTCAGGCCTTCCAGGTTCTTCGGGTCCTTCGCCTTCAAGGCCACGACGTTGCCGGCAGGGCCTTTGAGCTCGACCACGGATTTCGCCGTGTCGACCTTGACGATTTCGGCGGAGATTTCCGCGATCTTCACTTGCTCCATGCCGGGCTTCTGGCCGGCCGGCGCCGTCTCCTTGGCGGTGACGACCTCGGCGGAGGGCTTTTCGCCCTTTTGCTTCTTGCTTAAAGTCAGGGCCCAGGATTGCTCTTGTTGCACCTTCACCAGATCGCCCTTTTTGACGTTCTTGAAGTTCTTGACCTTGTTGGGGTCGACCACGAGCTCGAGGCGGCTGCCGCCTTCGCCTTCCAGGACCAAGGTATTCTTCGCGTGGTCGACTTCGATCACCTTGCCGACTTTAGTGTCGTATTCCGTCGAGACGGCGGTGGCGCTTTGCGGGGCCTCGGACTTTTTGTCGTAGGCCTGCAGGCTCAGCGGGACAATGAGGGCCAAAACGGCCGTGAGTGCCAAGAGAGAGCGGCTCATGGATGCCTCCTTAGATAGGTTGGATGAGTCCAGAATAGCTGAAGAGGATAAGCCTTTTGTACGAATTGGCAACAAATATTAAAGGGAAGGGCTGGACAGCGGTCGGGGTCTTAAGTATTTCCAGGGATTTTGCATGCCCTCCACCCTCGGCCGCGCGGCCGCCATCACCTTGAAAACCATGCCCTTCGTTCTGCTGCGGATGGGCCTCTACTTCGCCTTCGGCTTTCTGTTCTGCCTCTATTGGGTCCTGGTCTTCCTTATCGGCCAGGGCGCAGCCGCCCTTCACGAGTACGCCCGCCTCGCCGTCTGGATCGTCGCCCTCTTGCTGCCCTTTCCCTTCGTGAAGCTGTTCCGCGAGTATTTCCTCTACGTCCTGAAGACCGCCCACGTCGCGGTCGTCGTGCGTCTGGCCCGGCACGGCTCCCTGCCCGAAGGCAAGAGTCAGGTGGAGTGGGGGAAGGAAAAAGTCATGGCGCGCTTCAAGGAGACCAGCGTGCTCTTCCTAGCCGACCGCCTCGTGACGGGGACGATCGGCGCGATCAACGGGCTCATGCAATCGATGGCGAACCTCTTCCAGGGCGTTCCCAGCCTGCAAAGCCTGGTCAGCGCGGCCAAGGTGGTCTTGCGCTTCAGCCTTACCTACATCGACGAGGCGGTGATGGCCCGCAATTTCCTGAAGGAAGGGGAGACGGTCTGGGAATCGGCGAAAACCGGCTTGGTGCTCTACGCTCAAAGCTGGAAGCAGGTCCTGAAGACGGCCGTCTTCCTCGGGATCGCGGCGCTCTTGAGCTATGCGGTGTTGGCGATCCTGTATCTGATTCCCTTCTTGGGCTTGGCCGGCCTCTATCCCAAGTGGAAGCTGCTCTTCGTCGCCTTCGCCCTGATCTGCGCCGCGGTCACCAAATTCGCCCTCTTCGATCCCTGGGCCATGACCTCGATGATCCTCGCCTACCTCGACGCGACCGAGGACGCCGCTCCCGATCGCGGCTGGGAGGAGAAGATCGCGGGGGTCTCCAAGCCCTTCCGCCAAATCCAGGAAAAGGCCGCAGCCGCCGCGTCTCTGCCCGCCTCGCCTCCCGCGACCTAGCCTCCGGCGCCGCGCAGCGAGGCGAGGTCGATCACGAAGCGGTAGCGCACGTCACCGCGGATCATCCGCTCGTAGGCCTCGTTGATCGCCTGCATCGGGATGAGCTCGATGTCCGAGACGATGCCGTGCTTCCCGCAAAAATCCAGCATCTCCTGCGTCTCGGGGATGCCGCCGATCAGCGAGCCGCTCAAGGCGCGGCGTTTGCCGATCAGGCGGAAGGCCTCCACCGGCGGGGCCTTCGGCGGGATGCCCAAGAGTACCATCGCGCCGTCGCGGGCGACGAGGTCGAGGTAGAGATTCCAATCCAAGTCCACCGAGACCGTGTTTAGTATCAGGTCGAAGCGGCCGGCCAGCTTCTTGAAGGTCTCGGGATCCGCGCCCGAGAAGAATTCCTGCGCCCCGAGCCGGGCGGCGTCCTCGCGCTTCTTTTCCGAATGGCTGAGCACCGTCACCTCCGCGCCCATCGCGCGCGCGAGCTTGATCGCCATGTGGCCGAGTCCGCCCAGTCCCAGCACCGCGACCCGCTTGCCGGGTCCCGCGCCCCAGTGGCGCAGCGGGGAGTAGGTGGTGATGCCCGCGCAGAGCAGGGGCGCCGCCTTGTCCAGGGGGAGGCCCTCCGGCAGCCGCAGGACAAAATACTCGTCGACGGTGATGCAGGTCGAGTAGCCGCCGTAGGTGGGCGTCTTTCCGTCCGCCTCGCGGGAGTTGTAGGTGAAGGAGATCGTGCGCTCGCAGTATTGCTCGAGGCCCTTGCGGCAGGCGGCGCAGTCGCGGCAGGAACCGACCATGCAGCCGACGCCGACGCGGTCGCCGGCCTTGAAGCGCGTCACCTGGGCGCCGACCCGCGCGACCGTGCCGACGATCTCGTGGCCCGGCACCATGGGGAAGATCGCCCCGCCCCATTCGTCGCGGGCCTGGTGGATGTCGGAATGGCAGACCCCGCAGAAATGGATGTCGATCAGGACGTCGCGGGGACCGGGCTCGCGGCGTTCGATTTGGAAGGGGGCGAGGGCTTGGGTGGGGGAGGGGGCGGCATAGGCCGGAGTGGGCAGTGCCATGGGCTTCTCCTTTCGCTTGTTCAGGGCGATGATAGCGGAAGGCGGGGGTCGGGTCACGGAGAGGGGATTTTTTCTTTGACCCGGGCCTTTCGATGCCGTTAGGCCTTGGCTTGCGCAAGCGATCGGGCGAATAGCTCAGCTGGTTAGAGCGCTGCCCTTACAAGGCAGAGGTCACAGGTTCGATCCCTGTTTCGCCCATATTATTGTAGATAAATTTCTTTTGGGGATCGAACCCGGCTTTGGCTCAGCCGGATTCACTCCGGCTGAGCGAATCGTTTCAATCCCTGTTTCGCCCAATAATAAGGAGTTCGAAACCTACGACGCGTTCTTGAACGGGACCTGTCCGGGCTGCACCCCCACCGTCCTCGCAAGCTGCGGGCGGCGGGGGGCCCCCGCCCGGCCACCCGTTCAAGAACGCGTCGTAGGTTTCGAAATGATTAATATAGATTAATTCGTGGAGGTCTGGGCTACTCAGCCGAAGGCCTTCCGGGGAGATCAGACCACAGATTTCGGCTTCGTGTGGGACGCCGCTCCGCAGTCTGTTTTAGTAATTATCCGAAATTAAAAGGTTTTTTATCTAAGGTCCCACGAGGTTCCTGGCACGCGTGTTGCTTTAAGATAATCCGGCGGAGGCACCTTGCACGAAGACAAGGAAGCCCCGTGACCCCTCTCCACGAAATTCCCTTAAGCCGACGTATCTTGGAGCTCCGCGAGACCTGCGTGGAGACGGAGGATTTTGCCGCGCGCCTGCGCGAGGATCTGCGCATTTCCTCCGCGGAGTCCCAGGCCTTGGCGACGGCCTTGGAAGACCGCTTCCTCTCCTCCGAAGAGCAGCTGGACCTGCTCGGTTGCCTGGAGCTGCGGGGCGTCCTCCTGCGGGGCTCGGCGCCCGGCGCCCTGATCGCACGCCTGGCCGGCTCGGACGGCCGCGAGGCCTGGCGGCACCACGCGCGCCACTTGACGGCGCGCTTGGCCTCGGACCCGCGCGTGCCCGGGGAGACGCCCGTCTCCGCCGAGACCTTGGGCGAACTCGCCGCGCTGCTGCCGCGCGGCCTCGGCGCCTCCGGTCTCGTCGCGATGCCCTTCGGCTCCCCCA
Organism: Deltaproteobacteria bacterium PRO3; assembly: GCA_030263375.1. Lineage (NCBI taxonomy): Bacteria > Deltaproteobacteria > Deltaproteobacteria bacterium PRO3. The sequence continues at coordinate 2,457 of SZOV01000005.1, read as the reverse complement.
CTTTCGGCGTCTATCATTACCTGCGTCCCGAGGACTCCTTCCTGCGCGCCCTCGTCGCGGAACTGCGCGGCAATCTCGCGGCCGCGGAGCCCGTCCTGCGTATGCGCAGCGCGCGGGTCTTGGCCGAGGCGGGCGATCGGGACGCGACGGAATTCTTGCGCGAAAGCGAGGCGGCGGTCGCCCCTCGTTACGCCGGGGCGCTTTCCCTCGACGAGCGAATCGCCCGCGCCTGCGGCCTGGCCGCCGACGGGCATCCCGCGGCGATCCGCTTTTTGCAAAACCTCGCGATGGACCCTCGCGCCGCGACCGAGCGCCGCGCCCGCGCCTTGAGCTATCTTCCCGCCGACAGCCTCGACAACGGCTCCGACGCGGGTGAGGTCTTCCGCTCCCTGGCGGAAGACCCGGAGGAGCCGGTGGCGACGCGCTATCTCATGCTGCGCCTCTTGGCCCGCGCGCCGCACCCGCCCGAGGCGGCTTGGTGGCGCGGGCTCTTGAGCGACGTCTCCATGATCGTGGAAGACCGCGGTTCCCGGGCAGGCGAGGGTTCCGAGGCCGCGGCCGACTTTTCGCAATGGAACCTCGTCCTCGCCGCGCTGGGCGATTCGCCCGCGCCCTGGTCGGCGGAGCTGCTCTTCGAGGCGATGGAAAACGGCGCTCTGCCCGCGGCCCAGCGCCGCGAGGCGCTGATGGCCTACCTCCGCCACGAGGGCCGCGGCACCCTCCCGTGGGATAGCCTGCGCGGCGTGCTGCTCGCGCAGAGCGGTTGGGGCGCGTCGCTCGCGGGCGTCGAGGGATGCGAAGGGGCGGAGCTCCGCCTGCGTTTTCCGGAACGCCCCGAGACCGAGCCCGGCGCGGTCTTCGACATTCGCGGCTTGAATTCCATCGGCAAGGAGGTCGTCTTGCACCTCCGCGAGGGAACGACGGGCGCTTGGATGGTCGATTTCCGCCCCTTGGATCCGCAGCGCGACGCGCTCTCCTCGCGCCCCGTCCTGCCGGAGGCGGAGTTGAGGTTTCCCCTCAACCGCCGCGTCTTCGTCGACGCGATGGGGTTGGAACTGGAGCCGGGCGAGACCTTGCCCGCGGCGGCGGTCGCCGTCGTCGAGGACGCCCCCTACGACCCCGAGCCCGGCGCCGCCACGCCCAGCAGCTCACCGCCGCTGCGCCTGGCCGCCAACGAGCCCCAGCGCCCGCTGCCGGAGGGCCCCAACCACGCCCAACAGAACAGCAACGGCGGCGCGGGCGCCGCCTCCGCGGGCGAAGCGACCCCGCCCTCGCTGGGCATTTGAGCCGATTCGAAATAAAAAAATAAACGATATCGGGCATTTGCTCCGAGCCCTCAGATAGGGCTTGAACTACGTAAAAAGTACGTATTAAGCTGGAACTCCGGTCGGCTAGCCGGTTTTGCCAAACTCATTCGACGCAGCGACGGAGTGCCCAGAAATGACGCTTACCCCAAAACAAAAGCGGATTCTCGATTTCGTCCAAAGTTACGCCGAGGCGAAGGGCTACCCGCCCACGCAGCGCGAGATCGCGGCGCGCTTCCGCCTCAAGTCGCTCGGCTCGGTGCAGGATTATCTCCAGGCGCTTCAGAGTAAGGGTTACCTCGTCAAAGACGCCTACGGACGCCGCGCCCTTCGGCTCAACGAGGTCGGCGCCGAGTCCGTGCGACTGCCCTTGCTGGGCACCGTCGCGGCGGGCCTGCCCCTCGAGGCGGTCGAGGTGCAAGAGCGCGTCGATGTGCCCAAGTCGCTGCTCGGCGGCGGCGAAAACTTCGCGCTGCGCGTGCGCGGCGACTCGATGATCGAAGACGGCATCCACGACGGCGACCTGGTCATCGTCCGCCGCCAGCCCACCGCGCGGCGCGGGCAGACCGTCGTCGCGATGATCGACGGCGAGGCCACCGTGAAGAAATTTTTCACGCAGGGGCAGAAGGTCGAGCTGCGGCCGGCCAACCAGGCGATGCAGTCGATCTGGGTCGAGCCGGGGCAGGCCTTTCACATCTTGGGGGTGGTGGTGGGGTTGATGCGGCGTTACTCGTAGGGGCGAACCTTGTGTTCGCCTTCCCCAATGCTGCAGAGGAGTGAACAGGACCGCAGGGTCCCGAGCAAGGTTGACCCCTGTTATGATTTTCAATGCGGTCCATGACGTCTCCTTCGTCCAAGGTGGCTGAACATGTTCAGCCCCTATGGGCATGGCGGCGAAGCGAAGCCCTCCCATAGATAAACCCTCCCCAGGGAGGGCGAACACAAGGTTCGCCCCTACATTTTTTTACGTTCCTTTTCCGGGTATGCAGGTCGTTCACGTCAATATTCCCGCCTTTGCGGTCGCGGTCGAGCGCCGCGTCGACGCGCGGCTGCGCGGCCGGCCGACGGCGATCGCGGCCAGCAGCGCGCCGCGGGCGCCGCTGGTCGCGGTCTCCGCCGAGGCCTTCGCCGCCGGGATCCGCGCCGGCGACCG
>SZOV01000004.1 GCA_030263375.1 Deltaproteobacteria bacterium PRO3 | reverse complement strand
CATCGATTGGACTTCCATGGGCCCGGTCGCGATGTCGGTGATACGGACGCCCTCGGCGTTGTTCACCGTGTCGAGGTTGGTCACGACCACCGTGAAGGTAACCGTGTCGCCTACCGTCGCCTGCGGGAAATCGACCGTCTTGGTAACGCTCAAATCGGTGTTGCGCGCGATGCCGATGACGCTGGCCACCGCCGTGTTGTTGGACCGGTCGTTGTCGCCGGTGATCGTCGAGTCGACGGACACGGTGTTATCCACCTGCCCTTCGCCCGAGACCCGGCCGGTCATGGTGATGGTCGTCGCCCCCGGAGGCAGGACGCCCGCCGTCGGCGTGCAGACGATCGTCGCCGGAGACGTGACCGGTGTCGCCGGGGCGCAGGTGCCCGCCGCGAAACTGATCGTGTTGATGGTGAAAGGACCGTCGATCGTGTCGGTGATCACCACGCCTTGCGCGTTGGCCGTGCCGGGATTGTTGACCGTGATCGTGAAGGTCACGTCTTGGTCCTGGTTGGCCTGGGCCAGGCTGGAGGTCTTGGTGATCGAAAGGTTCACGTTGGCGGCCGTGCCGTTGACGCTGGCCACCGAGACGTTGTTGGACGGATTCGGGTCCACCTGGGCCTGGCCGCCGCCCTGGGGATCGTTGGTGTCCGCCACGCTGGCGGTGTTGTCGATCTGGCCCAGGCTGTCGACGGTGCCGACGACCGTGATGGTCTCGACGTCGCTCGCGTCCATCGAACCTAGATTACAGCTGATCACCACCGAGCCCGCGACCGCCGGGGTCGCCGGGGTGCAAGAGCCGGTGCTGGGCGTGATCGCGGTGATCGTGAAGGTATTCGGACCGGTCACCAATTGGTCGGTGACCACGACGTTGGTGGCGTCGCGGGGGCCGGAATTCGTGACCGTCAGGGTGAAGGTCACGGTGTCGCCGATGGCCGCCACCGCGCGGTCCACCGCCTTCACGACAGAGAGATCGGCGCCTTCCCGGCGGCAGAACTGGTCGCAGCCGTCGCCGCCGGCCGTGTTACCGTCGTCGCATTCCTCCAAGCCCTGCTGCAGGTTGTCGCCGCAGACCGTCTCGAGGCGGCAGATGTCGTCGCAGCCGTCGCCCGGCACGGTGTTGCCGTCGTCGCACTGCTCGAGGCCCTCTTGCAGGCCGTCGCCGCAGACGGTCTCGAGGCGGCAGATGTCGTCGCAGCCGTCGCCCGGAGTCGTATTGCCGTCGTCGCACTGCTCGAGGCCCTCCTGCAGGCCGTCACCGCAGACGCTCTCGTATTGGCAGGTCGCACTGCAGCCGTCGCCCGGGGTCGTGTTGCCGTCGTCGCATTGCTCGCCGGCCTCGACCAAACCGTCGCCGCAGACCGACTGGACGCCGTTGACGCTGGAGACCGCGGTATTATTGGAGAGGTTGGTGTCATGCGTGTCTTGGCTCGAAACTGAGGCCGTCAGGTCGATCTGGCCTCCGCCGTTGAGGGTTCCCGTGGCCGTAATGGTCGCCGTGCCCGCGCTGGCGATGGGGCCGGGGAGCAGGCAGCTGAGGACGGTTCCCGAGACGCTGCAACCGGCGGTCGAAGTCGCGAAGGCGGTCAGGGGACCGGCGAGGATGCCCGTCACCTGGACGTTGCTGGCTGGATTCGGGCCGTTGTTGGTCACCTCAATCGTGAAGGTGACCGGATCGCCCACCTGGCCCTGCGCGATGCTGGCATCGTTGCTGAGGGTCAGGTCCGCGTCAGGCAGCGCCGGGTCTTGACCGATCAGGCTGGCCACCGCCGAGTTGTTCGAGAGGTTGGTGTCGTTGACGTCCTGGCTCGAAACCGAGGCAATATTGTCGATCTGCCCGGCGGCATTGATGGTGCCGGTCACGGCGATCGGTATCGTCAGCCCGGATCCCAAGGGGCCGGCGAAGGCGCAATTCACCTGATTGCCGACCACCGAGCAACCGGCGGTCGAGGTGGCCAGGCCGGTCAGGGGGCCGGAGACGATATCCGTCACTTGAATGTTGGTCGCGGCATCCGGTCCGTTGTTGGTCACGGTGATCGTATAGGTCACCGGATCGCCGACTTCGCCGAAGGCCGGGGTCACCGTCTTGGTGATCGACAGGTCCGCGTCGGCCAGGGCGGGATCCGTCGCCACCAAGGTCACGGCCTGGGTGTTGTTGGACGGATTCGGATCCGTGGTGCCCGTGGAAGAGGCGCTGGCGGTGTTGGTCACCGGTCCCGCGCTGTTTACCGTTCCAGTAACCGTGAGATTGGAAGTGGTCGAGGGAGCCAAAGAAGCCAAGGTACAGCTGATCACCCGAGGGTTGGCAGGAGGCAGAGGCGGATTCCCACCCGCGTTGGAGCAGGCCCAACCGCCGCCGGAGCCGCCGCTCAAGGTGATGTCGCCGATCGTGATGTCCGTCAAATTGAGATTGGTCGCGGTGACGGTCGGGCTGAGGTTCCGTACATGGATCGTGTACGTCACCGTGTCGCCCACCTCCGGAGTGAGGTCGTTCACTTCCTTGTTCACGCGGATATCCGCCTGCGGCAAGGCCGGGTTTTGCCCGATCAGGCTGGCCACGGCGGAGTTGTTCGACAGATTCGTGTCGTTGACGCTGGCGCTGGAGACCGACGCGATGTTGTCGATCTGGCCCGGCGCTCCGATGGTGCCGGTCACAGCGATGGGAATCGTCAAACCCGCGCCGAGCGGACCCGCGAAATTACAGGTCACTTGGCCCGCGGCGGCCGCGCAGCCCGCCGTCGAGGTCGCGAGGCCCGTCAACGGCCCTGAAACCAGGTCCGTCACCTGGATGTTGGTCGCCGCGTCCGGGCCGTTGTTGGTCACGACGATCGTGTAGGTCACCGGATCGCCGACGTTGCCGACGGCGGGCGTGACGCTCTTGACGATCGAGAGGTCCGCATTGGGCAGCGCCGGGTTGGTCCCGATGGTGCTGGACACCGCGGTGTTGTTGGAAAGATTGGTGTCGGTGACGTCCTGGCTGGACACCGAGGCGGTCAGGTCGATCTGGCCGTTGCCGTTGATATTGCCGGTCGCGGTAATCACCGAGCTTCCGCCGCTGGCGATGGGGCCGGCCAGAAGACAGTTCAATTGGGAGCCGGTCACGCTGCAGCCCGGGGTCGAGGTCGCGAAGGCGGTCAGGGGCCCGGAAAGGATGCCGGTCACCTGGACGTTGGTCGCCGCGGCGCCGGTGTTATTGACCGTGATGGTGAAGGTCACCGGATCGCCGACTTGGCCGGTCACCGGCGAGGCGTCGTTGGTGATCGACAGGTCCGTCTGGGGAAGCGCCGGATTCTGGCCGATCGTGCTGGCCACGGCGGAGTTGTTGGACGGGTTCGTGTCGGCGATCGAGCTGCTGGAGACGGACGCGATATTGTCGATCTGCCCCGCGGCTCCGATCGAGCCGGTAACGGCGATCGGAATCGTCAGCCCGGCGCCCAGGGGGCCGGCGAAATTGCAATTCACCTGGCTACCGGCGACGGCGCAACCCGGCGTCGAGGTGGCCAAGCCGGACAAGGGACCGGAGACGATGTCGGTCACCTGGATGTTCGTGGCCGCGTTTGGCCCATTGTTGGTCACCGTGATCGTGTAGCTGACGGGATCCCCGACCTCTCCGACCGCCGGGGTGACCGTTTTGGTGATGGACAAATCGGTCGCCGGTACGCCGACCGGCGCGTTGACGGTGATTTCGTCGTTGTTCGGATTGGTGTCGTTGATCGGCCCGGCGACGTTGGCGACGTTGGTCAATACGCCGGCCGCGTTGGGCGTGACGGAGTACGAGATGATACGAGTGCCGGCCGGGGCCAGGCTGTTCACGTTGCAGAAATAGGTGTCGGCGTTATTGGTCACGGGTCCGTCGCAGCCCACGAAGGTGCCGATGACCGCGGCGCCGCCCGTGAAATTCCCGATGATCCGGTCGATGACGCGGATGTTGTTGACCGTGGCGCCTCCGTTGTTGGTCACGACGATCTGGTAATTGACCGGCACTCCGGGACTCAGGGTCGCCGGACCCGTGATCGTCTTGGTGATCGCGAGGTCTCCCGACGGGGCGTTGGGATCGACCGGTATGACGGCAATGCTTTGGGTATTGTCCGAGATATCGGGGTCCAAGGTCCCCGTGGAAGAAACCGTCGCCGTATTGGTGATCGGCTGCGGACCGTTCACCGTGCCGGTCAGCGTGATCGTCGAAGTGGTCAGGGGGGCCAGACTGGCCCGGGTGCACTCGATGCGCCGCGGGTTATTCGGCGGATTCGGCGGATTGGTCGCCGCGCCGGTCGTGGTGCAAGTCCAGCCGCCGCTGGCGGAGACTCCCAAATTGAGAATGTTGCCGACGGTGATGTCGCGCAGCGTAAGATTGGCGGCCGTCACGCTGGGATCCTCGTTTCGAACGCGGATCTGGTAGGTCAAGGTGCTGCCGATGGCCGGGGTCAGGTTGTCGGCCTCCTTGACCACCCGGAGGTTGGCCTGGGGCACGGGGCTGGTGGAGACGCCCACCACGCTCGCCACCGCGCTGTTGTTGAGCAGGTCGGGATCGGCGGTGATTTGATTGTCGTTGCCGAAGCCGTCCTGAACGATGGCCAAATCGTCCACCTGACCGACGTCGTCGACGAATCCCTGGATCTGGAAGCTGAAGGTGTCTCCGGGCAGCATCGTGCCGAAGCCGCCGCTGCCCGAATCCCAGACGTTGCAAAGCACCTGCTGTACCAGCGGGTCCGAGGTGGGATTGACCGTGCAGAAGGCAGGCAAGGTCCCGAGGTCGACCGTGAAGGGGCCCGCGATGGTGTCGCGGACGAATACGCCGCCGGCCTCATCCGTGCTGAGCGCGGAGTTTTCCACGGTAAAGTTGATCGTCACAGGCCCGCCGGGCGGCACCGTCACTTGGGCCGGATCCATGGACTTGAGAATGCTCAAGTCCGCGGCCAAGGGACTGGCCGATCCGAAGACCGAGATATTGACCGGCACCACCGAGGTATCCGGCGAAGTGATGGAAAGGCCGTCGGAGAAGCTGCCCGGAGAAAAGGCGAAGAACTCGATGGTCAGGTGGCAGTCCTCACCCGCCGGCAGGAGGTTCGAATAGATGGTGCTGCAGGTGTTGTTGCTGACGGTGAAATCCGTGCCGGAGAAGCTGATCGGGTTCAAGGGCAGCGGGCTGATCCCCGTATTGACCACCTGCACGATCTGAGTGCTGCTGGAGCCGACCAAATTATTGAAAGAAATGAAAGTGGGAGAGGCCTCGAGGTTGGGGCCCGTGGTGCCTGTGCCCGTCACGTAGTTGGTGAAGGTGAGCGAAGTGGGGCTGCTGCCCACGTTGCGGTTGAAGTTCACGACCAGATTCGCGATGTCGGGCGTCGTGTCGTTTGCGGTGTAGCTGATCAAGATTTCGCAGTCCAGCAGGTCGGTCAAAGTTTGGCCGGAGCAGGTGTTGGAAACGACCCCGAATTGAGCCGCTCCGGCGCCGGTGAAGCTGACCGAGATGTTGGAGATGTTGGTGTTGAGGGGCAGACTCAAACTGGAGGTCGCCACGATCTCGATCAAACGGGTCGTCGTCGTTCCGACCGGCGTATTGATTCCCAAGCTCGTCGGAAAGACCGCCGGGTTGACCGCGGCGTGAGCGGCGCCTGGACTGAGCGTCGTCGCCAACAAGGCCGCAAGGGCGACAAGGCTTCCGGCGATGGTTTGGCGGATGGTGCGGACAGACCGCAACGGGGAAATAAGACGACTCATAGACCTTACCCTTTTTTTCGAGGAGAGAAATGAAGTGACGATGAAGACACGAATGCCCATGTCCAAACGCAACCGTTGGATCGCTGAAGATTGACCCGTCCACAGAGATGCCCGAGAAACCGTTGGGCGCACGACGACCGCAGCGTATCGGCCGAATCCGACGCCAACCATCTCAGCTGGAACTCTTAAGTTATTTTTTAGGAAGAACTTTGAAGATAAGAAGCGACACGCCTTGGAGTGCCGAAAGGAGCCTGTCGAAACTTCTTAAAGGATCAAATCTTCCCTACCCGTAAATTAAGTATGTCGCGATTTTGATGCAGAACTCTGTCTTTGGCAAATCCTTTTTGTACTTTATCGAAAACTTTCTTGAAGCAAGCCTTCGATCGCGGAATTTCGCCTGCCGTTTAACAGAACTTGCCCATTTTCCATCTGCAGATGCGATTTCATCGAGTCGGACTTCGCGTCGACCTCGACATAGGGCCCCAGCACCGCCAGCCCCATCGAGGCGCCGGAATACAGTTTGTCCAGCGCAGCTTGCAATTTCGAGAGGCGGTCGATCTGGATGCGCGCGTCGACCTTGCCGTCGCGGAGAAAGGAGTTCAGCGCGTCCTGCGCTAGCTTCGGCGCCGTCGCCTCGAGATCCTGAGCGGTCATCCCCAAAGCCATACCCGTCGTTCCGGCAAGCTTTCCCGCGTCTCCCGAAAGCAGGAGATCCAATTGAAGCGCGAAAAGACTCGCCCCGAGGTCCACTCGCCATTTCCAATCCAAGCCCGCCGGCCGTCCGACCAGGATCTGCGCCAGACTCGGCAGGGATTCCGGCGGCGGCTTGCGGTGCCACTGCCGCACATAGCGCAGCACCTCTCCCCAAGGCACCACAAAACCGAAATCCAGATCGATCTTGCCTTGCTGGATGCTCTTGTCGGGCTCCAGCGGAAGCACCGAGTCGAAATCGTCCTTCAAACGATACGACCAACGTCCCTCCCCCATCTCGTAGTTCAAGGTCGCACCGCGATGCTCGGTGCGGTAGCTCGGCCCTTGATAGAAGATCTTGCCCAAGCGCAGCTCCCCGGACAATTCGTCGGGCATTTGCGCAAGATAGGCGCCGTACAGGGCGCCCATCCGGCTGGGCCAGGCCTGCGGGTCGCGGCTCAAGGCCAAAGTCGCCGCGTAATACTCGACAAAATAATTCAGCCAGTCCCGGTAGGTGACGCCCTTGAGCCTCCCCTTCTGCCCGAAAACCAGGTCGGCGATCTCGAAGCGTTGGCCCTTGAACTCCGCCTCGAGCCGCTTCAAGGAGGCCTTAGCCTCCGTCGCCAGGCCCTGTGCGTCTTCCGAACTGCGCGCCTCGAACTCCAGGGGCTCGATCGAAAAACGCGCGTGTCTCGCCTCGTCGCCGACCTTGAGCCCGGCCCAGCGAAACTCGATACGCTCGAGTCGCGGGCTCAAGTCGAGGAGGAAGGCGGCGGTCCTGTCCAACATCGCGTCGTAGGCCGGCCGCGTCTCCGGCGAAGGCGGAGATTCTGGGAGCGGCAAGGCGCCGAGCAGCCGCGCCCATTCGGCGCCCAAGGACTTCCAGCGCTCCCAGGAAAGGTCAACGAAGCGCCCCTCGGCGCGAAGGCTCCAGGCCCCGATTTCGCCCTTCCCCTCCGGAAGCAGGTAGCCCCCACCCTGTCCGCGGTGGAAGAAATTCCACCGGCGCTCGCCGCCGCTCAGCTCGGAGGCGTATCCGGACTCGACGGCGCCGAGGCGAATCTCCTGGGGCGGCCGCCCTTCACGATCCTTCGCATAAACGACGCCCTCGATGCGAAGATGGAGGTTGTCGGGCACCGGGACCTCGCGGGAGCCCAGCCGCAGCCAGGGCTCTTGCAAAGTCAGGGTCTCCCCCGCGCCGGGATTGCGAAAGACAATCGTCTCCGAACGCAGGCCCAGGATCAGGTCCGGCAAGGAAAGCTCGAAGGCCACGCGCTTCGCCTCAAGGCCGTCCCTTTGCACCCCGCCGGGCTCTAGCACCAGCAGGAGGCCCGAGCTCTTCCAGAGCTGAGTGGAAAGCCGCGCCGAGCCGAGCGGAACGGGACCCGCCAGCCCCCAGGCGCTCAAGTCGAGCACGACTTGCGGGATCTCCACGTAAGGCTTGAGCCGAAACATCCCCTGCACCCTGCCCCGCGCCGGGGCGATCTCCAGCTTGATCCCGAGGCTGCGGTAGGTCCCGCCGCGCGCGGCCGCGCCGAGGCGATCGGCGGCCCGGCGCCACTGGTAGGCGACCACGAGGGCCGCGGCGAGGATCAATAACAGCAATGCGGAAAGCACTTTTTTCATAACAGCTCCGGCTCTAGGTTTTCGGCCACGATTTTACAGTCATTCCCGGCGGGGGCAAGCTTTCAAGGGCTAGGGAAAAAAACAAAAAAAAGCCGCTCCGGCGCGAAGCCGAAGCGGCCAAAATCGACTCGAAAAAAGACCTAGGCCTTCTTCGCCTCCTCGAGGTTTTTCAAGCCTTCCTTCTTGGCGTTGACCAGGATCGCCATATTGCCGTGCGGATGCTTGTTCTCGCGCATCAGCTGGTGGGCTGCGGCGGTCTCGCTGAACTTCCAGGTGCGGCTTAGGCAGGGATCGGCCTTGCCCTCGAGCACCAGGTCGTTGAAGCCTTTCGCCTCTTTGTCGTTGGCGAAGTGCGAGCCCTGGAAGCGCTTCTGCCGCATCCAGTGGTAGCGCAGGTCAAGGGTCGCGTTGTAGCCGGTGGTGCCGGCGCAGATCACGACCATGCCGCCGGTGTCGCAGACGAAGGCGCTGGTCGGCACCGTCGACTCGCCGGGATGCTCAAAGACGATGCGCGGGCTCTTCTTCTCGCCCAAGACGTCCCAGATCGCCTTGCCGAAGGCGCGGGCGCCCTGCAGCCAAGCGTTGTATTTTTCGTTGTCCTCCCAGTGCGGCAGCATGCCCCAGTGGTTGAATTTGCGGCGGTCGATGACGCCGACCGCGCCGAGCTTCTTGCAATACTCGACTTTGTCCTCGCCCGCGACCACCGCGATCGGCTTGGCCCCGAAGGCCTTGCAGATCTGGATCGCCATCGAGCCCAGGCCGCCGGCGCCGCCCCAGATCAGGACGACGTCGTCCTTGCGGACCTCGTGCTCCTGCCAGCGCGTCAACATGCGGTAGGCGGTGGCGCCCACCAGCATGTAGGCCGCCGCGGCCTCGTAACTGAGGCGCTTGGGCTTGGGCAGGCACTGGTGGTCTTGCACCTTGGTGAACTGGGCGAAGCTGCCCCAGCTGGTCTCGTAGCCCCAGATGCGGAAGCTGGCGCCGTACATCGGGTCGCCGCCGGCCTTCACCTGCGGGTCTTCTTGGCTCCACTGCCCGCAGTGGATAACGACCTCGTCGCCGACCTTCACGTTTTTCACCGCGCTGCCGACCTTGTAGACGATGCCGCTCGCGTCGCTGCCGCCGATATGGAACCCGCTGCTGTCGGGCCAGTACGGGTCCTTGGGGCGGTTCTTGGTAACGTCGATCGGGATGCCTAACGCGGCCCAGACGTTGTTGTAATTGATGCCGGCGGCCATGACGTAGACGAGCACTTCATCGGGACGCAGCTCGGGCACGTCGACCTGCTCTAATTGGAAGGCCTTGGTGGGCTCGCCGAAGCGCTCGGGGCGAATCACCTGCGCATACATCTTCTTCGGAACTTCCCCAAGCAGGGGAATCTCGCCGAGTTCATAGATTTCCTTGGTCATGGTCTAGGTCTCCTTCTAATTACGGGCCGACATCGCGATGTCGACGATCTCGTCCATGATGGTGTTCAGTTCGAAGTCTTTGGGGGTGTAGACCCGCGCGACCCCCGCCCGCAGCAACACCTGGCGGTCGGTCTCGGGGATGATGCCGCCGGCGATGACGGGGACCTTCTTCAGGCCTTTCTCCTTCATCAGCTTGAGAATGTCGGGGATCAAGGCGAGGTGCGAGCCGGAGAGGATGCTGAGCCCGATCACGTGCACGCCCTCCTGCAGGGCCGCCTCGACGATCTGCTCGGGGGTGAGGCGGATGCCTTGGTAGACGACCTCCATGCCGACGTCGCGGGCGCGAACCGCGATCTGCTCGGCGCCGTTGCTGTGGCCGTCGAGGCCGGGTTTGCCCACCAAAATACGCAGCTTTTCGCCGGTCTTCTTTTGGAACTGATCCACTTTGTCGCGGACCTTTTGGATGGCCTCGGTGGTGGTGGCCATGCGCACGCCCGAAACTCCGGTCGGCGCGCGGTATTCGCCGAAGACCTGGCGCAGGGCGTTGGCCCACTCGCCGGTGGTGACGCCGGCGTGGGCGGCCTGAATCGAAACCGGCATGATGTTGTCGCCGCGCTCGGCGGCGGCCTTCAGCGTCTCGAGGGCCGCCTTGGCCTGGGCCTCGTCGCGCTGGGAACGGAATTTTTTGAGGCGCTCGATCTGCTCGCGCTCGGCGGACTCGTCGACCTTGAGGATGCCCTCGTCGCGCCCGCCGGTCAGCGGGCTCTCGGCGGTCTCTTGGTAGCAGTTGACGCCCACCACCTTGATCGAGCCGTCCTCGATGGCGCGGACCCGCGCGGCGTTGGACTCGACCAGCTTCTGCTTCATGTATTCGACCGCGTTGATCGCACCGCCCATCTTTTGGACGACCTCGATCTCCTGTCGCGCGGCCTCGGCCAATTCTTTCACCTTGGCCTCGATGACCGGCGAGCCGTTGAAGATGTCGTCGTACTCGAGCAGGTCGGTCTCGTAGGCGATGACCTGCTGGATGCGCAGCGACCACTGCTGGTCCCACGGGCGCGGCAGGCCGAGGGCCTCGTTCCAAGCGGGCAGCTGCACGGCGCGGGCGCGGGCGTCTTTCGACAGCACCACCGCCAGCATCTCGAGGACGATCCGCTGGATGTTGTTTTCGGGCTGGCGCTCGGTCAGCCCCAGGCTGTTGACCTGGACGCCGTAGCGAAAGCGCAGCATCTTCTCGTCTTTGACGCCGTAGCGGGTGCGGCCCAGCTCTTCCCACATGCGGGTGAAGGCGCGCATCTTGCAAAGCTCTTCGATGAAGCGGACGCCGGCGTTGACGAAGTAGGAGATGCGGCCGAAGACCTGGTCGAACTCCCCTTCCGGCACCTGCCCGCTGGCCTTGACCGCGTCGAGGTAGGCCATGGCGTTGCACATCGAGAAGGCCAGCTCCTGCATGGGCGTCGCGCCGGCCTCTTGTAAATGATAGCTGCAGATGTTGGTCGGGTTCCACTTGGGGATGTGCTTCACCGAATAAGTGATCATGTCGGTGATCAGCCGGATCGAGTGCTTGGGCGGAAAGATATAGGTGCCGCGCGAGAGGTATTCCTTGAGGATGTCGTTTTGCGTGGTGCCCTGCAGGACCTTCGAGTCGACCCCGCGCTTCTCGGCGACCGCCACGTAGAGGGCCAAGAGCCAGGCGGCGGTCGCGTTGATCGTCATCGACGTGTTCATCTTCTCGATGGGGATCTGGTCGAAGAGGGTCTCCATGTCGCCCAAGTGCGAAATGGGCACCCCGACCTTGCCCACCTCGCCGCGGGCCATGACCGAGTCGCTGTCGTAACCCGTCTGGGTGGGCAGGTCGAAGGCCACTGAGAGCCCGGTCTGGCCCTTGCTTAAATTGAGCCGGTAGAGCTCGTTGGAGGCCTTGGCCGAGGTGTGGCCGGAATAGGTCCGCATGACCCAGGGTTGGTCGCGCTTGGCAGCAATCATGCCTTGGGACTATTCGGTTTTTTTTAAGGGGTCAAGAAGGCTTTCAGAGGGTATTTTCGCGGTAATACCTCGATAAAATCGAAGCTTTCGAAGGGGTGCCTGGGCTCCCCGACCCTGTCAAAACTTAAGTGAAAACTGCAGCCCCATTTCCTGAGGAGAGAGCCTCGGCGCCCATTGGGCCTGAACTCTTCTGCCAAGGGAACGATCCATCAGCATGATCCCGCGATGCCGCGCGATTTTGGCGGCGGAGATGAAGACCAGCATCCCGACCAGGCCCGCCCCCGCGGCCACCCCCGTACCTATCAAAAACTTCTGTTGCTTGCGCCGCTCCGCCCGGGCCTCCCCTTCCATTTCTCGCAGGGTGGTCTGGACGTCCTTGTTCTCGTCCGCGGCCTTCTCCTCGACCCTCTCCAAGACGTCCGTCAGGCCCGGCACCGCGGCGGCCGCCGACTGGGCCTCGCGCGAGATCTCTCCGGACTCGTCAAACAAATCCTCGGAACCGCGCGAGGCCGCGCGCAGCAACTGCTCTGTCCCCGCGGCCTTGCCGTAGCGCAGACCGGACCAGACGCTCAAACCCGTTCCGGCGAGAAAAACCCCCGTGCTGAGGGCGCTCATCACGACGAAGGCGGTGTAGGCGTCGGCGTTGCGCTTGGCGCGACGCTCGGGCGTCATGGCCTTTTTAGGCCTCTTGGGCGCCGGCTCGGACTCGAGGCTTCGCCGAGCCACCGCGCGAGGGGACAATTGGATGGGAGGCGGACTCATACCCTGTAATGGTCGCAAGGCCCATGCCAATCGCGAAAAAGGCCCAGCTCGCCCTTATCGCCCAAAAAAAGGCAAAGCGCGGGGTAGACCCCTCAATTCGTGAAATATCGAGAAATGTCGGCCCTAGCTTAGGCCGGCTTCTTTTTGACGAGGACCCGGCGCTCGATCTCGAAGATCTTTTCGGGGATCTTCTCCTTGCCCAGGTCCTTCTTGTTGTTCTCTTTGACGAAGAGGTCGGCGCCGAACTTCTCCAGGGCCTCCTTGGGCCGGATGTTCTTCACGCCGATCAGTTGGAAGGTCACCACGCCGGCGTTCAGCCCCTTGGGCCCCTCTTCCTTCGCCAGCACCCGCGAGATCGCGTAGACCGTGTCGCCGCTCACCGCAGGCTGGGTGTGATAGCCCTCGGTGTAGCCGAAGTCGGCCAAGGCGTTTTCGGTGGTGTCGCGGCTGGCCAGGCCCGCCAGCCAGGCGAAGACCAGGCCGCCGTAGACGATGGGCTCGCCGCTCATCGCGCCGCTGCGGGCCGTCGAATAGAGGCGGTCGTAGTGCAGCGGGTGGGTGTTCATCACGCGGTAGGTCCAGGGGTAGTGCTCGTCGGTGATGGTGCGGCCGTTGGCATGGACGATGACGTCGCCGACGGTGAAGTTTTCGAAGTAGCTGTTCACGCCGGTGAGATTCGTCGGGTAGGCCCCGGCCGCGTTGGGGATCTCGATCGTCGGCTCGGCCTGCTCGGGGAAGGGCTGGCCCGAGACGGTGGTCGGCTCGCTGGCCTTGCCGGCCGCGGCCACCATGATCTTGCGGTCGTACTGCAGGACCAATTCGTTCTTCTGGTTGAGGCCGATGGTGCGGATGGTCACGATGCCGGGCTTGCCCTCCTTCGCCTTGACGTCCAAGACCTTGGTCAGGGCGCGGAGGGTATCCCCGGGATAGACCGGCTTCACGAAGCACACATTATAATAGCCCAGGTTGGCGATGGCCTTTTCGGAGTCGTTCTGCACGCCCAACGAGAGGCAGATGTTCATCACCATCAGCGGCGAGACCGGCATGTCGCGGAAGCCGTGGGCGATCGCGTACTCGCGGTTGGTGTAAAGCGGGTTGGCCTCCATGAAGGTCGTCGCGAACTCGAGGGCGAAGGCCGGGTAAACCGTGATGCCGCGGGGGTGGCAGAAGACCTCGCCGGGCTTGAAGTCCTCGAGGACGCGGCCGTATTGCGGGTAGCGGACTTTCTCGAGGTTGGCGGCTTGGCCGGGGGCGGATTCTTGGAATTTGGGATAGGGGATGGTGATCGGCATAAAAATTCCTACAAATATTGTTTAAGCAAGGCGGGGGCGATGACGCGCAATGCCAGCACTTCCTCGGCCCCTTCGAAGATCGAAAACACCCGCGCGTCGACGAAGTAGCGGCTGACCGCGTATTCCTCGGCGTAGCCGTAGCCGCCGTGGATCTGCAGGGCCTCGCGGGTGATCCACTCGCTGATCTTCGAGGCGTAGAACTTCACGAGCGAGGCCTCCATCTGCCCCTTGTGCTCGTCCATCAGGCGGCAGGCGTGGTAGGTGGCCTGGCGCGCGGCCTGGATGAGCGCGGCCATGCGCACCAGCTTCCACTGGGTCATGCCGTACTCGAAGATCGGCTTGTTGAAGACCTTCCGTTCGTCGGAATAACGCAGCGCCGACTCGAAGGCCGCCTGCATCACGCCCAGGGCGCGGGCCGCGGTCTGCAAGCGCCCGCCGGCGAAGCCCTCCATCTGCATGTAGAAGCCCTTGCCCAGGCCGCCCTCGCCGCCGATCAGGTTCTCCTCGGGCACCCAGTAATTCTCGAAGGCGACCTCGTAGGAGTGCATGCCGCGGTAGCCGATGGTGGGGATGGCCTTGCCCTCGATGTGGCCGCCGTGCTCGGGCTGGTCGTACTTGAACTCGTGGCCGTCGAAGCGCGGCTTTTCGGCGATCAGGATGGACATGCCGCGGTGCTTCTTCGACATGTCGGGGTCGGTGCGGCAGAGCACCATCAGCGTGTCGGCGTAGCCGGCGAAGGTGCACCAGGTCTTGACGCCGTTGATGACCCAGCCCTTCTGCCCCTTCGACTCCTGGGGGCGGGCCGTGACCTTCATGCCCGCGACGTCGCTGCCGTAGTCGGGCTCGGTGACCGCGACGCCCGCCATGCGCTCGCCGCTGGCCAAGAGCGGCAGCCATTTTTGCTTCTGCGCGTCGGTGCCGCCCTTTAGGATGGCCTTTGATAAAATTTCGGGGCGCGTGATCAGGCTGCCGGCCACGCCCAGCGAGCCCCGCGAGAGCTCCTCGGTGACGACGCACATCCCGGTATTGTCGGGCTTGGCGTCGTCCTGAAAGCCGCCGTAGGCCTGCGGGATGGAGAGGCCGAAGCAGCCCAGCTCTTTCAGGCCGTCGATGATCTCTTGCGGGATCAGCAGGTCGTGGCGGTGGACCTTCTCGGCAAGGGGCGCCACTTTGTCCTCGGCGAACTTCTTGAAGGTCTCGCGGAACATCTGGTGGTTTTCGTCCAGGCCGTAGCTGCCTCCGTGGTTGGCCTTTTTGATCAGCTGGGCGATGCGCGCGACGTTGTCGGCGGCGAGGACCTTCTCGACGTCCTTGGTGAGCTCGGGCTTCCAGATCGTCTCGACGAGCTTGGACTGGTCGACGCCCCACTCGTGGAAGTGGAAGCTGACCTTCTGCGAAAAATTGGCGACCATCTCGGCGGTGAAGTATTCGGCCAGGGCCTTCTCGAGCTCGCCATGCTTGTCGGCGTAGGCGCAGATCTGCTCAGCGGCGTAGACCTCGGAGGCCACCCAGGCCAGGTCGTAGGCGGTGCCCTGGAAGGCGTCGAGCTTCGCGGTGGAAATGTCTTTTCCATCCGCGGCCTTTTGGGCCAGAAAACGTCCGCATTGTTCGAGGAGGGTCTTGGCTGCCGAGAGGGCGTTTTGGGTATTCATAGTGACGGGGCTTCTAGCCAGGACCGGAAGGGGCTGTCAACCCAAAGAAACCGCCGAGAAGACGGCCGCTTAGGGCCTTTGCTCCGCGGTTGACAGCGGGACGAAAACCGCCGATGTAGGCCCTGGCTCGGATCTCAAAAAGGAGTCCCTCATGCGCTCGACCTTGGCTGCCCTCGCCCTGCTGCTCGCCTCCCTGGCCTTTGTGCCGGCGATCCAGGCCCAAAACACACCCGAATCCGCCTACGCCGAATGGGTGGCGGCCAGCAAGGCCGGCGACCTCGAAAAGATGCTGGCCCTCTCCTCCAAGGAAAAGGTCGACGAATTTAACAAGGACATCACCACCCCCGAGAAAAAGGCCGAGGTCCGCGAGCTCGCCAAGCTAATGGCGCCGATCAGCTACAAGGTGAAGAAGACCGATCTCTCCAAGGACGGCAACAAGTCCAGCCTGCAGCTCGACGCGATGGCGCGCGACTTTTTCACCCTGAACGACCCGAAGGCGAAGCCGCAGAAGGAAAACATCGAAGTGCGCCTGGTCAAGGAAGGCGGGGCCTGGAAGGTCGACAAACAGTGCTCGGGCAAGGACGGCTGCGGCAAGGAGCCGGATTGGGTGCAGGGCGCCTGGGGCAAGACCCTGCCCTTGGCCAAGGGCGCGACGGTGAAGGCCGTCCCGGGGAAGGCTGCGAATTTCGGCGGCGCGAAGGCGAAGGGCAAGGCCTACGCGGTCGACTTAGTCTTCACCCTTCCCGAAAACGGCCCCTCGCTCAGCTACTTCCTCCACCGCTCGCCGACCTTCGCGGAATTCTATGTGATGGCCCAGGGCGAGACGATCACCCCGATCGCGCGGCGCGAGGAGTTTCCCAGCAGCTTCAGTGAAGGCAAAGCGGAGATCCAGGTGTTGGAAGAAGGAACCTCCTACTCCCGCTCCACCGGCTTCACCGGCACGGGAACCCTCTCGCTGCTCTTCGACATCCCCAAGGAGCTGCAGGGCGAGAAGCTGCTGCGCTTCATCGTGACGGTGGATGATGAGAAGTATCCCTTCGAGATTCGATAAAAGACCGCGAGTCCTTGAAAAGAAACAGGCCCTCGCGGGCCTGTTTCTTTCTCCCAAAATTTCGCGAAAACTTACTGCCAGTTGACCGCCGCCGGCACCCGCACCCACTCCGTCGCGGTGGGATTGCCCAGTTCGGCGAGCTTCGCGATCATGGCGCCCGCCACGGTGTCGCCGGTCGCGGCGAGGTCGAGGACGGCGGGGCAAAATTCCGGGTTTTGCAGTACGGCGCGGAGCATCGGGCCGTAGAAGCTGTCCTCCGCATAGATCTCCGCGTAGCCGATCAAGGCGGCCAGGTGGTCGAAGCCGGCGGCCTGGTTGAGGACCGCAAAGGCGGCGTAGCTGCCCTCGGCCGCGACGCCGGCGATGCTGAAAAAGAAATCCTGCGGACCGGCGGCCACCAATTCCACCAAGAGCCCCTGGACGTTCGCGCAGCCGAGCTCGGCCAGGAGGGCCAAGCGGGGCAGCAGCGTGATGTCGGCCAAGGCGGCCTCGCCGTAGGCCTGAAGCTCGGGTTGGGCGGCGAAGAGCAGCTCCTCGGCGGGAAAATTCCCTTCCAGGGCCAGGTCGGCCAACTGAAGCAGGGCGATGGGGTCTTGGGTCGCGGCCCGCTGCAGGTCTTGCCAATTTTGGGGATCGGAGGTGCTTACGGTTTCGGAAACAGGCTGGGGTTCAATGAAGGTTTGGGGTTCGGACGGCGGGTTCGGGATCTCGTATTCGGCGAATTCCAACATGCTGTTTCCTCCTTAGAAAGGCCCTCGATGGAGGAAATTTGAAGCAAGCCCTGTGCCATTTTCAGCGGCGGCGCGCTCACGAAAAAAGGCCCCAAAATCGCGGAATCTCTATGCGATTTCCCCCAGCTCCGGGGGCTGCCGCCCCCTTCGGCCCGCCAGCCTGGGGCCTCGGAACCTCAGTTTTTTCCCAGGGGCCGCCGGCCATCCGCAGATAATCCGGTTTCCGCTAGTGACGCCGGCGAAAGACCTGAAGGTGGAGGTTGGTGCTCTGCGCCGAGGGGACGATGGCATTGGACCCGGAATCAACGTCGGGCAAATCCTCGGCAAATAGCCGCTCCCAGACGCGGGGATCCAAGTCCAGATTCCGCAGCTCTTTGAAGGCCCCGTAGTAATGGTCGCTCTGCAGGACCAAAAATCCTCCCGGACGCACGTCCCGGCCCAGGTATTCTCCCATGGACACTCCGCCGGGCCGAATCATGTCGCGGGGGTTGGGATGTCCCCAATAGACGATGTCCGAGGGGGAAGGCAGGTCGATGGCCTCCGGAGCATGGTATTGGATCCGCTCGCCCTCGGCCTCGGTGAGGATTCTTCCCAACCACCGGGCATGCGACCGCATCATGATCCCGTCGGGTTCTTTGATCCGAAGTCTCGAGCCCAAACGCAGGACCGTGAAGGCGGTGTCCAGCAAGGGGCCGGAGCCGTTTTCGAGCACCGCCAAGCGTTCCAGGGGCTGGCCCGCGGCCAAGAGGCGATGGAAGATCTCCAAACGCCGCAACCGCAAGGCGCCCGATTGAAGGGCCTGGGCTCGCGAAACGCCAAGATCCTCCGGAAGCGAGGGTCCGGGCGGGACCTCTTGGATCAAGCGGCGGATCGCCAGGTCCAGGCCGGCCGCCGGCACCATGAAGCCCTCGTCCAGGTTGGTCTCGAGCCGGGTAGGGCCGCCCTGCCCCATGCGGTCCACAGGACCCGCGCGCCTCCCGGAAAGGCCCTCTCCGCCGGAGAGCAATTGCTCACCGGGGATCTCGAAGCGGAACTCGCTGCCCTCCCCCGCCCGGCTCTTCACCCAAAGCGGACCCCAGCCCATCCGGCGCAGGTTCTCGATAACCGAGGACAGGCCGAAACCGTGGGAGCGGCTCAGGTCGACGCGCGATTCCCGAAAGCCGTGACTGCCGAGGCTCGCCAAATTCTGGGCCTCGATGCCGATCCCGTCGTCTCGGACGGAGAATTGCAACCCGCCGCCCGCCAGCCGAGTTACCTGAATCTGCGCGTCGACCGCGTCGCTCCGGCGGTATCTCCAGGTATTGGTCAAGAAGTTCGCCAGGATATCCCCCAGGGCCCGCGCCGCCTGGCCGCCCTGGGCGAGGTGGATGTCGTCAAGCCCCTCAAGCTTCAGCCCCTTGCCCACCCGCGAGACCAGCTCCTGCGATTCGGAGGCGGCCATGACGAGGCCTTCCTTGACGGTCTGCCCCACCGAAAAGCCGTTCCGCGGGTCGAGCTGCTGCAAATAGAAGGCGTCCAGCGGAGTCCCCTCGCGAAGGTCGGCGGCGGCCAGGCCCATGATCTGGAAAAATTGCGGGCGATGGGACAGGTCGTGCAAGACCCGATCGAGGGTGTTGTCTTCGGGCCGGCGCTCGTAGTCAGGGGCGCGACGGGCCTGAATCACGATCTTCGAGAGAAGCCGGCGATAGGCCTCGAAGGCCTGCGCATGGGACTGCGTCTGAGCCATCAGCCCGTCCAAGTAAAGCGCCTCCTCGGCGGGGAGAGACTCGCCCTGAGCGAGGGATTCGTGCAGGCGCCGCAGGCGCGCGAAGTCGGCGGCGTAGTTCTGGCTCATCGCCTCCTGCCAGGCGTAGCCCCAATCCGCCACCCGTCTGGCCAAATCCTCGGGCAGGGCGATGCGGGGCTGCGCGCCGGGATTGTCCCTCCAGAGGCGCATGAAATGCCGCAGTAGTTCCGGAATCGAGGCCTCTTCGGGGACTCGGATGTCCAAGGGATCGGCGGCCTCGACCCGAAGGCTTTGGCCGCGGCCTTCCAGCTGGCGCGGTTGCCCAAAGCCCTCTTCGCCAGGATTCAGCGCCT
Source organism: Deltaproteobacteria bacterium PRO3 (assembly GCA_030263375.1). Taxonomy (NCBI): domain Bacteria; class Deltaproteobacteria; species Deltaproteobacteria bacterium PRO3. The sequence goes on along the minus strand of SZOV01000004.1, from coordinate 56,882 downwards.
GGCTAAGCATCGGTCCCTCGAGGGCCTGCGCGAAGGCGAGGCGCGTGGGAATCCGGAGCGGCCGGCGCAGCAGGCCTTCCGCATGCAAGTCCATGGCGCGCTCCCAACCCCGAAGCCCCGGTCCGCCGAGACCATGCAAGAGCCGACCGCTCACGTGGAAATGCAGCAAGGTCGCCAGGCTCTCCGCAAGCCAGGCCTCGGGGGCCTGCGCGGGCCTCAGCCCCGCCGCCTGCTCAAGGCCGTGGGCCAAGAGAATGCCGCCCAACATGCCCATCTGGGGAAACAGGAGGGCGGAGACCCGCCCCGTGGGGGAAAGAGCGGGCTCGGCTCCGATCCAACGGCGGTGCAGTCCGCCAGCGGCCGCGCCGCTCAACTTCATCGCGCCGATAAATAGGTAGGCGGAAAGCAATTCATGTCCCACAGAGGGATGCCCGGTGCGGCCGGAAACCTCGAGGGCGGCGTGAACACCGCGACTGGCCGCGACGAAGGCCGGGGCCTCCAGCGCGAAGCCGGCCGCATGGGCGAGGAGGCGAGTGGTCGTCGGACTAAAAGTTCCAGCGGCGGCGAGCTCCCCCAGAGTCCAGGCGCGGGTCAGGCGGAAGACGCCGCCCGCGCAGGCCATCCCGATCAGCAGCCCAGGATCCGTCGCCTCGCGGGCGAAATGCCGCAAAAAGTTTTCCCCGCGCTCGCCGAAGTTTCCGCCGCCGCGCAGGACCTCGATTCGGGACCGGGCGCTGCGGGCATACCCCGAGGTGAACCCGCCGGAACCGGAGTTCTCGACGAGCCATGTGTAGACCGCGCCGGCGAGGGGAAGATTCCCCTCCGCCTCGCCCCGCCGTGCGAGGGCGAAGAGCGCCTCGCCCAACAAGGCGGGGCTCGTCTCGCGCGCGAGACCGGACAATTCCGCCCGCATGGAGGCGTTTATTGGAATGCCGTCGGATTGAAGGCGTTGCAAGAGGGCCGGGACCGAAAGGTCCGGGTGCGCGGAGGCCTGCGCCTCCGCCGGACGCGGGGCGACCCCCGCGGAGCGAAATATAAAGACCATTTTTCCTTACCCGTGAAAAGGCTCCCGCTACCCTGCGAAAGCCACCGCCCTCCCCAAACCCGTGGCCTCCTGGAACCTTGGATCAGGAGGCTGTCGGGGCCGGCGGCCGAACCCGCCCCTTGCTCGGCGTCGGTCCCGGAAAGTTGCCTGGGGAGCCGATTTCCGGGCGAGGCGGGAATCGCGGCGTCGTCCTAGGACGAAATCCCGGCCCGGGGATAGGAAAATCTTATCAAAAAAAAAGGCAGGTCTCGCGACCTGCCTCTCGCCAAAATCGATTGCGGAAATTTACCCGAAGAAGGCCTTCTCCGCCGCCTCCGGCAGCTTCTGCCCGGAGATGTGTGCGCGCTGCACCAGCTCCCAGAAGTAGCGGTAGGTGGCGCGGTCGTGGAGCTCGCCCTCGAACTGGATCGGGCCCCAGTTGGCCTCTTGCGCAGCCACCAGGATCTGCGCGCCCTTCTCGACGCCCTTGTAGTCAGGCAGCATCGCCGCGACGATGGCGTCGATCTGGGTCGGGTAGATCGACCACATGCGCAGAAAGCCGAACTCGTTGCGGGCGCGGCTCGCGTCGGCCTTGGTCTTCTCGGCGTCCTTCAGGTCCAGCGTCACGTTGTGCGCAGGGATGATGCCGTTGGCCAGGGCCGCCGCGCAGACCTGCGCCTTCGCGCGGAAGATCAGTGCGTGCTCGAACTGCCCCGGCGAGCGCATGCAGGCGTCGGGGATGGCGCCATGGTGGCCGGAGACGAAGTCCATCAGGCCGAAGTCCAAGACCTGCATCCAGGGCAGGGCCGCGATCTCGAAGGCATCTTTCAAGGCGCCGTGGGTCTCGATCAAGACGTGGATGGGAATCTCGCGCTTGATGCCGTTCTTCTTCGCGACCTCTTGGATGTAGGCGATCATCTCCTTCACCTGCCCGACCGCGGTGGGCTTGGGGATTGTGATGTAGGCCAGCTCGTTGCCGGCGCCGCCGACCAGGATATCGACGTCCTGCTTCCAATGCGCATTGGTGTAGTCGTGGATCCGGGCGCCGGCCATCTTGTGCTTGTTGAGCGGGCCCTTCGCCATCGCGACGATCATCTCGGCGTGCTCCTTCTCCTTGCCGGTGGGCGCGCCGTCCTCGCAGTCCATCGTGATGTCGAAGACGCCGCCCTTGGTGTTCTGCAGCTCCATCGCCTTGGTGATCAGCTTTTCGGAGCCGGCGAAATGCTCGCAGGAAGGGATGATCGGAAAGGGCTTTTCGCCCGCGAAGAGGGCCTCGTTCGGATGCACTTTGGGACTCATGAGAGATTTCTCCTATAGATTTGAATTCAAACTCAATGGTCGGCGACGGGCTCGGAGAGCTCGAGCAGGACCCCGCCGGTGGACTTGGGGTGGACGAAGGCGATGCGCTTGCCGTGGGCGCCGATGCGCGGCTTTTCGTCGATCAGCTGAACGCCCTGCTTTTTCAGCTCTTCTAGGTGCTGCTCAATTCCACTGACCTCGATGCAGATGTGGTGCAGGCCGCCACGCCCCTTCTTCTGCTCGAGGAAGTTCGAGATGGGGCTGTCGGGCGAGGTGGGGAAGAGCAGCTCGAGGTTGGTCTCGCCGACGCCGAAGAAGGCCGCCCGGACCTTTTGTTCCTCCACCTCCTCGATGTGCTCGGGCCCCTTGCCCAGCAGGCTTTGGTAGAGCTTGACCGCCTCTTCCAGGTTGGGGACGGCGATGGCGACGTGATCGACTTTTTTGAAGGACATAAACGCTCCGCTCAAGTGTCGAAGTGCTTGAGTGCCTAAGTGTCTAAGTAGCTAAGGAACAACAATTAACGCAATACGCGAAGGGGCTACTAAAGCGCCTACACCCTTGTCAACTGACGAGTATACTACCGCTCGATTAATAACTTAGACACTTAGGCACTCAAACACTTCGACACTTAGAATCCCCTTGACCCCCCTCACATTTCGCGGGAGATTAAAATCCCCTTTATGTCGAATCAAAAACTCATCCGCACGCTTCGCTGCAAAAACCGCAAATTTATCGGAGTCTTATCCAAGCTGATCTCGACCATCTCCCAGATGGGCGGCGACATCGGCAATATCTCGACGGTCAGCTTCGGCGAGCTGCACAACATTCGCGACATCACGATCATCGTCAACGACGAGGACCATCTTAGCGCCATCGTCAGCGCCGTGCGCAAGATCCCCGAGGTCGAGCTCGAATCGGTCATCGACGAAGTCCTCGAGCTGCACCAGGGCGGGAAGCTCCTGGTCCGCCCCAAACTGCCCATCCAGTCCATCGAGGACCTGCGCAAGGTCTACACCCCCGGTGTGGCCTCCGTCTGCAAGCTGCTCAAAGAAGACCCCAGCCAGATCGAAGTCTACACGACCATCGGAAAGACAGTCGGCCTCTGCACCAACGGCAGCCGCGTGCTGGGCCTGGGCAATCTCGGCGCCGCCGCCTCGATGCCGGTCATGGAGGGCAAGGCCGCCCTCTTCCAACAGTTTTCCGGCCTGCACATGATCCCGGTCCTGATCAACACCCTCGACGTCCAGCGCTTCATCGACACGGTCGAGACGATCTCGCCCACCTTTTCCGCGATCCAGCTCGAGGACATCCGCACGCCGGATTGTTTCGAAATCGAGGCCGAGCTGATCTCGCGTCTGAAAATCCCCGTCATGCACGACGACCAACACGGCACGGCGACGGTCGCCTTGGCGGCGACGATCAACGCCTGCCGGGTCGGAGGCATCGAACTGAAAAAGGCCAATGTCGGCCAAATCGGTCTGGGAGCGGCGGGCTCGGCGATCGCCAACCTGATCATGAAATATACCGGCAATCCGGTCTACGGCACCGACGTCAACCCCGAGGCGAAAAAGCGTTTCGAAGGGATGGGCGGCATCGTCGCCGAGTTGAAGGACTTGCTGAAGAAATGCCAGGTCGTCGTCGCCACGACCGGCCTCCCCGGCCTGATCAAGGCCGAAGACGTGCAGAAGGGCCAGGTCATCCTCGCGCTCAGCAACCCCTTCCCCGAGATCACCATCACCGAGGCCCTCGCGGCCGGCGCCGCCTTTGCCAGCGACGGCAGCCGGGTCAACAATCTGCTCGGCTTCCCCGGCATCTTCCGCGGCGCCATCGAGGCCAAGGCCCTGCGCTTCACGCCCGATATCTTCATCGCGGCGGCCCTGGCCATCGTCGGCCAAACCCCCGAAAACGAGCTGATCCCCGACCCGCTCGACCCCCTGGTCCACGCGGCGGTCGCGAAGGCCGTGGCGAAGGCGGCGGTGCAGGCGCGAGTGACGCGCGATTTCCTCAAATAGGGCCTGCGCGGATCCCAGCTACGACTGCCTGGAATACCGCGTCGAAATTCCCTTGACCCCCCCGGGCCGAAAATCTATGAGCCCTAGGCGCCCTCACGGGCGCCGGATCCCCGAAATCTTTAACGTTTATCAGTGATTTTATGCCCACCAACCGCGAAATGTCCGAGCTTTTGAAGAAGAAAAACGACGAGGCCGAGCTGGGCGGCGGCGCCGACCGCATCGCCGCGCAGCACAAGGCCGGCAAGCTGACCGCCCGCGAGCGCATCGACTTCCTCCTCGACCCCGGCAGCTTCGTCGAGCTCGACCGTTTCGTTACCCACCGCTGCTCCGACTTCGGCATGGAAGACAAGAAGATCCTGGGCGACGGCGTGGTCACGGGCCACGGCACCATCGACGGCCGCACCGTCTTCCTCTTCGCGCAGGATTTCACCAGCTTCGGCGGCTCGCTGGGCGAGGCCTTCGCCCGCAAGGTCTGTAAGATCATGGACCTCGCCATGAAGACCGGGGCGCCGGTGATCGGCCTCAACGACAGCGGCGGCGCGCGCATCCAAGAAGGCGTCCAGTCGCTGGCCGGCTATGCCGACATCTTCCTGCGCAACGTGCTGGCCAGCGGGGTCATCCCGCAGATCTCGGTCATCATGGGGCCCTGCGCCGGCGGCGCGGTCTACTCGCCCGCCTTGACGGATTTCATCCTGATGGTCGAGAACACGGCGCACATGTTCATCACCGGGCCCGAGGTCATCAAGGCCGTCACCCACGAAGTGGTCAGCAAGGAAGACCTGGGCGGCGCCCTCGCCCACAACAGCAAGTCCGGCGTCTCGCTGCTGCGCGCGCCCAACGACCAGGCCGCCTTGCAGCAGGTCCGCGAGCTGTTCGCCTTCCTGCCCGCCAACAACCTCGAGGACCCACCTCTGGCGAATTCCAAGGACGACCCCAACCGCGTCGACGAAAAGCTCGACGCCCTGATCCCGGACAGCCCCAATAAGCCCTACGACATGAAGGTGTTGATCAAGAGCACCTTGGACGACGGTTATTTCTTCGAAGTGGGGCCCGACTTCGCCAAGAACATCCTGATCGGCTTCGGCCGCTACAACGGGCGGGTCGCCGGCATCGTCGCCAACCAGCCCCAGGTCCTGGCCGGCTGCCTCGACATCGACGCCAGCATCAAGGCCGCGCGCTTCGTGCGCTTCTGCGACGCTTTCAATATCCCCATCGTCACCTTCGTCGACGTGCCGGGTTTCCTGCCGGGCACCGACCAGGAGTTCGGCGGGATCATCCTGCACGGGGCCAAGCTGCTCTACGCCTTCTGCGAGGCCACGGTGCCCAAGGTCACGGTCATCACCCGCAAGGGCTACGGCGGCGCCTACGACGTCATGAGCTCGAAGCACATCCGCGGCGACATCAACTTCGCCTACCCCTTTTCCGAAATCGCCGTGATGGGCTCAGACGGCGCGGTCAACATCATCTTCCGCAAGGAGATCGAGAAGGCCAAAGACCCTGAGAAAGAGCGCGCCCGCCTGACCGAGGAATACCGCGCCACCTTCGCCACGCCCTACAAGGCGGCCGAGCTGGGCTACATCGACGAGGTCATCGAGCCGCGCTTCACCCGGGTGAAGATCGTCAAGGCGCTGGAGATGCTGAAGAACAAGGTGGACAAGAATCCGCCGAAAAAACACGGAAATATTCCCCTGTAGTGGCGGCCCTCTCATGGTGACTCAACGCAAAATCAAAAAAATCCTGATCGCCAACCGCGGCGAGATCGCCGTGCGCGTCATCCGCGCCTGCCGCGACATGGGCATCGCGACGGTGGCGGTGTTCAGCGACCCCGACCGCGCCGCGCTGCACGTGCGGCGCGCCGACGAGGCCGTCCACCTGGGACCCGCCTCGCCCAAAGAGAGCTACCTCAACGTCGACAAGCTGCTCGCGGCGGCCAAGGCCACCGGCGCCGACGCCATCCACCCCGGCTACGGCTTCCTCTCCGAGAACGCCGACTTCGCCCGCGCCGTCACCCAGGCCGGCTTGATCTTCATCGGCCCCGACCCCGAGGTCATCGTCAAGATGGGCTCGAAGATCGGCGCGCGGCAGATCGCCGAGGCCGCGGGGGTCCCCGTGGTGCCGGGCATCAAGCATGCGCTCAAAAACGCCGACGAGGCCCTCGAGGTGGCAAAGAAGATCGGCTTCCCCGTCCTGCTCAAGGCCGCGGCGGGCGGCGGCGGCAAGGGCATGCGCGCGGTGCGCGAGGAAAAAGAGCTCAAGAGCGCCTTCCAGATGGCGCAGAACGAGGCCCTCAATTCCTTCAAGGACGACGCGGTCTACGTCGAGAAACTGGTCGAGGGTCCGCATCACATCGAGGTCCAGGTCTTCGGCGACCACCACGGCAACGTCGTGCACCTCTGGGAGCGCGAGTGCTCCGTGCAGCGCCGCCACCAGAAGGTCATCGAGGAGTCCCCCTCCCCCTTCATCACCCCCGAGACCCGCAAGGGCGTCTGCGAGATGGCGGTGAAGCTGGCCAAGGCGGTGGGCTACTACAACGCCGGCACCATCGAGTGCCTGGTCGATCACAAGCAGAACTATTATTTCCTCGAGATGAACACCCGCCTGCAGGTCGAGCACCCGATCACCGAGATGGTCACGGGCATCGACTTGGTGAAGGCGCAGATCCTCGTCGCGCAGGGCGATCCCCTGCCCTTCAAGCAGGAAGACATCCAGCAGCGCGGCCACGCGGTCGAGTGCCGCGTCTACGCCGAGGATCCTTTTCATAATTTCATGCCCGCGCCCGGCCTGGTCGTCGACATGCAGTACCCGCTGGGCCCCGGCATCCGGCTGGACAACGGCATCTACCAGGGCTTCCAGGTCCCGATGGACTACGATCCCATCCTCGCCAAGCTGGTCGCCTACGGCCGCGACCGCGAGGAGGCTATCCAGCGCATGCAGCGCGCCTTGAGCGAGTACCGGGTCAGCGGCCCCAAGACCAATTTGTACTTCCACCGCCGCGCCCTCGCGATCGAGGACTTCGTGAAGGGGAAATACGACACCCACTTCATCGACAAGCACATGAAAGAGATCCTGAGCGTCTCCCGCGAGGACACGCAGAAGGCCCTGATGGCCGCGGCCCTGGCGAAGCACTTAGAGGAAAGCAAGGCCCGTCCCGTCAGCCACGCCGGCGGCGTCTCCGACGCCTCGCCCTGGCGGCTGACAGGACGCAAACTGGGATTGCGAAGTTAATTTTTATATGTCACGAATCTACACCGTATTGTTCGAAGACCAAGAACGCCAAGTCGAGATCAAGAGCGTCGAGGGCGAATATGAAGTCACGCTCGACGGCGCGACTCACCGCTTTTCGCCGCTGTTGGCGAAGGGTTCTCTTTATTCTTTCCTGATCGACGGCAAGGAGGTCCTCGAGGCCGACGTCGTCTTCCGCCAGGACACCTGCGAGCTCAATCTGCAAAACATCCCCTACCACCTCGAAGTCTTCGACCCGCGCCGCCGCGTGGTCTCGCAGAGCGAAGCGTCGGGCGGCGGCCACGGCCTGATCAGCGCCCCGATGCCCGGCAAGATCGTCGACGTCAAGGTCGCGGTGGGCGACAAGGTCGAGAAGGGCCAGGCCCTCGTCGTCATCGAGGCAATGAAGATGCAAAACGAACTTGCCGCGGCGATCGACGGGGTCGTCCAGGAAGTCAACGTCAAGGTCGGCGAGGCGGTGGAGTCGGGGCAAAAGCTTGTCTTGGTCGCGAAAGCCGAGTAAGCCGCGCTCCCTCCCAAATCCCGCCCGGGCTTATTCTTCCCGCCTCGCAAATGCGCAGACGGGCTAAACCGCTTTCCTTTAAAATTTCCAGCTGGTGTTCATAAAGATGCGGTCGCTGTGGTCGAACTCCCCGTAGAGGGTGTCCTGCGGCCCGCTGAAGATGTCCGCGCCCCAGGTCAAGGTGACCCCCGGCGTGACGCGGTAGTGCAGACGCGGGCTGACCTGGGTGTCCCCCGCTTCCAGGCCCACAATGAAGATCAGCTCCGGCACCAATTTGGCCTCGAGGAATTCGTGCTCGAAGCGCAGGAAGATCCATGTGTCGACGATGTCGTCGGCGACGTTCGCCGTCTGGCCGAAGATGGCCTGCTGTTGGAACTCGGCGTTCATGTCGAATTCCCCGAGACTGTAATCGAAACCGACTACGTAGCGGAATTGGTCGCGGCGGACCACTCCGTTGTTGAGGGCAAGGTTCTGCGCGTTGAAGAAGCGCCCGATCGTGTAGACGAACTCCCCCCGCAACACCGCCGAATCGCCGATCGACTTGCTGAACGTGGCGGCCAGGTGGTGGACGCGCTTGTGCTTCGGGTCCAGGACCAGGGTCGGCGTGCCCGCCGCGTCGACGCCCAGGGTCTTGAACAGCGCGGGGACGTGATCGGGACTGGTGTAATAGAACCAGGCCAGGTCCCAACCCTTCACCAAATAGGAAAAGCGAACGCCGCCGTTCCAATGCTTGAAGTCGGTCTGCGGCTTGTCGTCGGGCAGAAGGATCTGGTTCACTCCCGGCGGGGGCGGCGGGATGAAGAAGGCGAAGTCCGCGCCGGGCGGGGCGAATTTATCCACGCTCATGTCCGGCGACAACACCGCCTCCAGGGTCCAGCCCGGCAAAAAATTATATTGGAGGTCCAAGGCCCAGATGGGAATCCGGACGTCCTCGAAGCTGGGTAGGAAGAATTCCCTCAAATCCTTCGGCGTGACTACGTCGGCGAAGAATTGCCCCAAGGCCTCGCCCCAGACGATCTGCTGGTTCCCCAGGCGGATGTTCACCTTGGGGGCCGCGATGTCCAGGTAGGCGTCCCGGATGGTGAGCTCCTTGCGCAGGCTGTCGCGCACGTCGGGCGGATACTGATCGGTCACGTCGTAGACGGCGTCGTACCAACCGCGGCCGCCCAGCTTCATCTTGAGATGGTCGTTGAAGGTGAACTTGGTCTCGGCCTTCACGAATTGCCGGATCTTGCTGAAATTGCGGGGCGAGGCGATGCGGTAGGCCGTCTCCTGCCGCAACTCGACGCTGTATTGGAAATTGTCCCGCCAAAATGAGGCGCCCTCGCCCGGCTTGGACTCGGATCCCACCTCCTCGGCGGCCGCCGGGACCGCGCCACAGAGACATGCCAGAACCGACAGCCCCGCCCATAGCCGCCGCCAATGAGGTTTCGCCACCGGCTACTCCAAGGTCTTCATGTAGTCTTTGGTGAACATGTTTTCAGCCAGGTCCTTCTTCACCATGGACTTGAACTCGAGAATGGATTTCTTGTTCTTGTTCAGGGTGTCGCGGAATACCAGGCGCATCGGACGAATCGCGCCCGCCTCGCTGCGGAAGTCCTCGAAGGTCACGGTCTTCAAGGACTGACCCGAGACGGTGAAATACTCCGCCTGCACCGGCCGGTTGTCGGACTTCGAAACCCAGTAGCGGATCTTGCTATAGGTTTTCTTCGGCGATTTTGCGGCTAAATCGAGAACATACACGTCCTTCCCCTCGACCTTCTCCTCGCCCGCGAGAACGGCCGTATAGTCGTTGGAAAAATTCGCCCTGGCCATGTCTCCGTTGGAGACGTCCCCCACCAACCGCTGTTGCAGGGGGATGCGCACCGGCTTTTTCACCTTGGGGAGATATATCCAAAGATCCTCCTCGACCATCAGGAGGCTCTTGCCCTTCTCGGAGGCCGGGAGCCGAAACTCCACCAAGGAATGGTCCAGATCCCTCACGAAGACTTTGTAGCCGTTTTCGGATTTTTTTTCGGCGCCTTCGTAGGTCGTCACGGTCGCCTCGAACTCGTAGGAACCCTTCGGCGCGCGGATCGCGTCGGCCTTGGCGACGATCTCGTTGGGATCCGCGGCCGCCGCGGAGCAGATGCCGCCGAAACCCAATTGAAGAAGAATAAAACCCGACACCCACTTCCTAGTCATAAGAGATAACCCCCATTGGATATTGGATAAATCGAACCCTCGGGGAAGTATAAGGGCAGAACCGGCGGCATCACAACCAATCTTGCAAGGCGCCCGCAATTTCCGCGACCCTTCCGGTTCCGTCAAAAGCCTGACGAGCTCCGGGAGAAAATTATCAGATTGAAACGCGGCCGCGGGACGCGCCAGCGGAAAACAACCATAAATTCATGGACTTTTTCCTAGAACGATCGGCACATGGATTGCATTTCTATCTTTTCGTGTCGCAAGGCCTCGCGCCTCGCGCACCATACCGGGTCATCTCAGGGGAAAAGGGTCATCATGGAAATCTTGCAGGCCCAAGACGTGGTCAAAGAATACACCTTGGGCAAACTTCACGTCCAAGCGCTGCGCGGCCTCAGCCTCGCCATCAACTCCGGGGAAATGCTCTGCATCATGGGCCCCTCGGGCAGCGGCAAGACGACGCTGCTCAACCTGCTGGGGCTCCTCGACGAGCCGAGTTCCGGGAGCATCCTCCTGCAGGGCAAGCCGACGCAAAATCTCTCCTATAAAGAAGCGGCTCGGCTGCGCAGCCGTTTTTTGGGTTTCATCTTTCAATCCTTCAACCTCTTCCCGGTCCTGAACGCCTTCGAGAACGTGGAGTACCCGCTGCTCTTCCACCCGTTGACGCGGAAGGAGCGCCGCGACCGCGTCTGGGCCGCCTTGGCCGACGTGCAGCTCAGAGAAGTCGCCCTGCACCGGCCGGACGAACTCTCCGGCGGCCAGAGGCAGCGGGTCGCCATCGCCCGCGCCCTGGTGACCCATCCGCTGCTCATCCTCGCCGACGAGCCGACAGCCAACCTGGACAGCGAATCCGCCGAGGCCATCATGGCCGCGATGCAGCGGCTCAACCAGAGCCACCGCACCACCTTCGTTTTTTCCACCCACGACCCCCGAGTCGTGCACCACGCCACACGGATCGTCAGAATCAGCGACGGCGTGATACAACATGACGGCCCTCAAGCGACGGTGACGAATCTCCTGGAGAAACGTCTCTCTAAGTAAATCACCCGGGAGGCCCGCAAACAGGAGGCCCCGCGACCCGCCCTCAAGTGAACCCCTCGGAAAATAGTAGGTTTTTCGAAAAAGATTGGGAGGTTGACAGGCCCGAGGCGCTCTTGTAGGAGCAGCCCAAAGGGCGCCCCAGGCGCCCCATGGAGAGGAGTCCCACAGGAATGGTCGACAAGAAATCCGCCCTGGACTACCACGCCCAGGGCCGGCCCGGAAAAATCGCCGTCACCCCCACCAAACCTTGCGCCACCCAGGAAGACCTTTCCCTGGCCTACACGCCCGGCGTGGCGGCGCCATGCCTGGAGATCCAGGCCAATCCCGCGGAGAGCTACCGCTACACCGCGCGCGGCAACCTGGTCGCGGTCATCACCAACGGCACCGCCGTCCTGGGCCTGGGCGACATCGGCCCGCTGGCCGGCAAGCCGGTCATGGAGGGCAAGGGCGTCCTGTTCAAAGAATTCGCCGACATCGACGTCTTCGATCTGGAGATCGACGAGAAGGACCCCGACAAGTTCATCGACATCGTGCGCTCGCTCGAGCCGACCTTCGGCGGCATCAACCTCGAGGACGTCAAGGCGCCGGAGTGCTTCTATATCGAAGAGCAGCTCAGCAAGCGCATGAAGATCCCCGTCTTTCACGACGACCAGCACGGCACGGCCATCATCTCGACGGCGGCCCTGATCAACGCCCTCGAGATCGCGGGGCTCAAGGCCGGCGACGTAAAGGTGCTCTTCTCCGGCGCCGGCGCGGCCGCCGTCGCCTGCGCGAAGATGTTCCTCTCGATCGGCGTGAAGAAAGAAAACGTCTTCTTGTGCGACCGTCAGGGCGTGGTCACGAAGGACCGCAAAGACCTCGAGCCCAACCGCGGCTTCTTCGCCCAAGACGGCAAGGCCCGCACCATGGCCGACGCGGCGAAGGACGCCAACGTCTTCATCGGCCTCTCCGGCCCGGGCCTCTTCACGCCCGAGATGCTGGCCTCGATGGCGCCCAACGCCATCGTCTTCGCGATGGCCAATCCGATCCCCGAGATCGGCTACCACGAGGCGCTGGCCGTTCGGAAAGACATCATCATGGCGACCGGCCGCTCCGACTATCCCAACCAGGTGAACAACGTCCTGGGCTTCCCCTTCGTGTTCCGCGGGGCCTTAGACGTCGGTGCCACCAAGATCACCGAGCCGATGAAGCTCGCCGCCGCCAAGGCCCTGGCCTTCCTGGCCCGCGAGAAGGTCCCTCTCTCGGTCTGCCAGGCCTACAAGCTCAAGGAGCTGCAGTTCGGTCCCGATTACATCATCCCCAAGCCGCTCGACCCGCGCGTCCTGCTCTTCGTGGCCCCCGCCATCGCCAAGGCGGCTATGGAGTCCGGCGTGGCGACGCACCCGATCCCGGACTTCACGGCCTACCATCAAAGGCTGCAGAACCTCCTGATCGCCAAGTTCAAACGCGACGACGCGATGGAAGAGAACACGCTGGACTGGCAAATCGGCTACGCGGCGCTTTAAGCGGTTTTGAAAAACGAGGGCCCATGAAGCGATTCCTCATCTCGTTTAAGGCGGCCCTGCTCTTCGCGATCCTGCTCTTCGGCCTACAGTGCCTGCTGTTCTTCTACGCGCCCTCTTTCTACCTGCCCTCCCTGCGACAAATGACCTTGCCCGATTTCATCGTGCGCGACGTGGCGTTGCGACTGGCCAAGATCGGCGGGCTTTACCTCGCCTGGGCCGGGTTCTTGGGCGCCGTCAATGCGGCGCTGGTCGGGTGGGCCGCTAGCGGACCGGCGGGGCGGTCCGAGAAAGGCCTCCGCGCCTTCGGGGCCTTTTTCTTCCTCGCGGCCGCGCAGACCGTCTTCCTCTACGGGTGGACCGCCTGGCAATACCCTTCCGTCCTGGGCTTCCTCCCGATGTTTTGGGAGCAGAGCCTGATCGTCGGCTTTGCGCAAATCCTCGCGCTGGGAATTTTGTTTCTCCTCTTGGCCTTCGCCATGCTGCGGCCCCGGGGCCTGCGCAGCGCCGCCGCCTTGGGTCTTGCGGCCCTATTGCCGACGCTGCTGCACGCGCCCCTGGCCGGAGACTCCGCCTTGGACCTGCCGCCGGTCCGCACCGCCGCGACGAAGCAGCCGCGCGTGCTCCTGCTGGGCTTCGACGCCCTGGACGGCGACAGCGGCAATGCCGCCTTGGCCCGCGCCGCCGCGGGCTTAGGCGGAAGGATCTTCCGCCAGGCCTTCACGCCGCTGCCCGCCACGCACCCTGCCTGGAATTCCGTTTTGAGCGGCGTCTATCCCGAGCGCCACGGCGTGCGTCTTTTCTTCGACTCCCCCCTGCCCAATGCGGCGGAGTCGCTGACCCTGCAACGCCGCCTGCGCGACCGGCACGGCGGGCACAGCCTCTTCGCCTCGGACCAACCGGAGACGAGCTACTTCACGGCGGAGCGGGGCTTTTCGGAATCCGTGATCCCCGAGATCGGCTGGAAGGCCCACTTGGGCGCGGCGCTGCTCAACCACTTCGTCTTCCCGGCGCTTTGGACCAACAACGCCTTCGTCGAGAACCTGCGCGGCTTCAGCCTCAACTCGCCCTCGCTCTTCAATTACGACGCGCCGCGCTTCTTCAATTTCGCCTTCCGAAAATTCTCGCGGCTCCCGGAGGGGGCGAGGTTGATGGCCCTGCACACCTGCCACCTGCACAGCCCGATACGCCTCGCCCGGCGCGAGCTCGCGGGGCTGGAGGATTGGCTCCGGCTTCGTCCCAAGGACTTCTCCTTCTGGCGCTGGTCCAAGCCCGGCGACCCCTTGAGCCGGACGCCGGAGGGCTGGCACAACCCCTATTTCCTGCGACGGCCGGGCACGCTACGCCTCTTGGAGGAGCTGGTCGCGGAGCTGCGGGCCAAGGGATACTTTGCGAGCCACCGCGTCGCCTTCCTCTCGGATCACGGCGAGCGCTTCGTTGCGGGTCACGAGATCTACGGCGGCATCCACGGCATCGACCTGAGGGGCCGCGAACAGAACAACCTCCTCTTCGGGATCTTCGACCCGCGATGGACGGACTTGAAGGAGGTCGAGACGCCCGCGAGCCTGGTCGACCTGGCCCCGACCTTGATCGCCCTGCACGGCGGCAAGGCCGAGGGCTACGACGGCGTCGCCCTCTTCGACGCCGAGGCGCGCGAGCTTCCGCCGCCGCCCCGGGCGCTACGCGGCGAATCGATGGGGCTGATCGCGCCCGAGGCCTGGGCCGGAAGTTTTCCGCAGATCCCGGCGGGAGAGCTGGAGGCCGAGCTGGAGTATCGTCCGGACGGCTCCATCGGCGTGAGCGCGGACTATTATCGCTTGAGTCTATCGCGGAAGGAATTCGTCGACCTGACGAAGGTCCCCGAGATTTGGGTGCGTCAAGAGCGCCGCGAGGACGCGGGCCAGGTGGGGAGCCTAGGGCTTCAGTAAGCCCTTTTCCCCCAGGGCGCGGCGCAGCAGTTGGAGCAGCTGCTCGTGAAAGCGGTCGCTACCGTTATGCAGGGGATCGATGCGCGAGACGAGCTGCAGGCGCTTGGGAAAGGTCGCCTCGGGTTTCACCGAGGGTTGCAGCGGGAGGCCGCGCAGCTCTTCCTCCGCCTCTTCCGGCCCGAGCAGCCATTCGCCGAAGACCCGGCACTGCTTGCAGGGCGCGCCGGCCTTCACCAGGCTGCAGCGCTCGGCAAAATTCTCCTGCAGGCTCTCCGACGCGGAAGCGGCCTTTTCCTCGACCTCCTCCGGCGAGGCCCCCATGACGCCCGCGGCCTCCCCCGCGGTGAAGCCCTCCATTTGGGTCAAGAGGAAGGCGTTGCGCTCGCGGGGAAAAAGCGATTGGAGGGTCACGGTGAAACAGAAGTCGACGTGGTCCGCGAGGGAGTATTCCTCTTCGCGGGATTCCAGCGTCTCTTGCAGCTCGTTCTGAGTCGCTTCGTGCTCCAGGAGGTAATCCTGCAGGACCTCCAGGGAGCTTTCGCCCCAGGGCTGGGCCCCCTCGGCCGCGCGGTCGGCGAGGCGGGAGGCGATTTGAAAGAGTCCTTCCCTAAAGGCGGCTTCGGCTTTCGACTCGGAGAGCGCGGTATAGGCCCCGAGCAGCGCCTCCTGGCAGAGGTCCTCCGCCTCCCCGCGATCCGCGAGGCGGCGGTAGAGGTAGGCCAGCAGGCGCGGCCTCAGCTTCTCCGCGGCCGCGTTGAAGAAATCTTTCCCCAGGGGATTTCGAAGATTGTCCGAACTCAAGCAAGCTCCTATTTCGTTAATCTTGGTAGGTGGCCAGTCCGACCGCTAATCCCACTCCCAAGGCAAAGGCCATCCCGCCGAAAATGGAGCTTAAGGTTACAATAAGGGTCTTCTTCTCGTCGACATCGAATTTCTCCAGGGAGGAGAGTTCCTCGCTTCCGTAAAATTTCTCCTGGGAATTTTTCCGGACCCGGACGCCGTTATCCTCCAAGGTGACGTTCCGCAGGCGGAAGCGGCTCTCCTTGCCGTCGGGCCCCACCAGGCGATACAGCTCTTCCCCCTGCTGCTTCTTCTCGGGATAGGCGTTTTGGATGTCGCGAAGGCTGGCCGGCCGCCATTGGCCGCAGGCGAAGAAGAAGGGAAAAAGAGCCGCCAACAGAAGACAGGCAATAAACTTTTCACTGAAACGCTTCATAGGTTCAACCGCATTCCCCGACGTTTTGAACGAGGTCTAAGGTTTTGAAAACGAAGGTCGCCAGGACACGCCGCGACTCGACGCCGTCGGTGAAGGTGAGGTCGAATTCGACGAGGTCGTCTTCCAGGATGGTGACTTTGCCGGAATAGGTCGTTGGCAGCCACCATCCTATCCCATCGGGATCCGGGGTAGGAGGAGGAAACGCCTCTTTATAGACTACATCCATTCCGTCGACCTCATAGGGGGTAGGAGGGATTTCAAAAACCTCGCCTTTCTTCTGTTCAAAAATATCTTCCCCCCCCGGCAATGCATTTTCACGGAAGAAAAATTGGAAAGTAACTTGATTTTGGGGAAATGTCTTATCGGGCCGCTCATACCCATCATTTACAAGAAAACTACCATGCCGAATCGGCCTAAAAGGCTTGATATCCAATTCGAATTGGACAAAATCAGCGTTAGTGATAATCAGATGGAATTCCCCATATTCTGTATACATCGTTGGAGTTCTTAATTCTTGGCAGGAACTGCATGCCTGCAAGAATCCCATTCCTAAAAAGATTAATGAAAAAATTATTCCTTTCAAATCAACCTCCTCCTTGGAGAAAGAAACAGTCGGGAAACTCTTCTACGTCCGTAAGGCCATCACAATCATCGTCAACGCCGTTAT
This sequence comes from Deltaproteobacteria bacterium PRO3, assembly GCA_030263375.1. Taxonomy (NCBI): domain Bacteria; class Deltaproteobacteria; species Deltaproteobacteria bacterium PRO3. Next base: position 40,264 of record SZOV01000004.1, on the reverse strand, counting down.
TGCAATTACCAACGTCAAAATGTTCTGTTGAAGCTGCCTCTGGATTGGGAAAACACTCCTGACAAACAGAGTCAACTTGGATCTGGCAGACTCCGAGACCACATATGACTGGGGCATCTGTCTCGTCAATAATCCCATCACAATCATTATCGACATTATCACAATCCAAAATACCCGGTGCATACTCCTCCGGCCCCACTGTCCAGCATCCTCCACAGACATTACTCACACCCTCGTCCACCGCACCATCGCAGTCATTGTCGATATAGTCGCAGACCTCGGCGGGCTCGGGGCCACAGGTTCCGCAAAGATTCAAAACACCCTCGTCCACCGCGCCGTTGCAGTTGTTGTCGACTCCATCGCAGGTTTCCGGCTGAGGTACCGTCCCGGAGCAGGAGTCCGACCAAGTTCCGCCCGGTAGGCATTCCTGCTGCCCTAGGGAGCAAGGTCCCAAATCGATACCGCAGTCTCGAACAGCGCCGGGGGCGCAGGCACAGCCTTCGTCCGTTACTCCGTCGCAGTCGTTATCGAGGCCGTCGCAAGACTCAGGCACCGGCCTGACCTCGCCCTGGCAGCTAATCTGGCCATTACTCAGTTGAAGATGCGGGCGAGGGCGACTTGGGAGGGAGACGAGAACGCCAAGGAAGAAGCGGGCAAAGAAATCCATGCAAACCTTTGCGGAATTTCCTTACCCGAGGAAATCACAACCGGTGGGCCCTTTATCGGCGGGCCCTTCCCGGCGGTTGCCGCAGGGGTTTAGCGCCCCCAAGGCGGAATGGCAAGCCGTATCCGGGGACCATCTATGCGCCGCGGGCGACTTGCCCTTCGGCACCTCCCATGCTAGCGCCGAGCGAGGTACCCAAGCCCCTTCATCGCAATTTTCGCGGAGCCCAATTATGTCCTCCCAATTCCGCTACCTCGTCTACGACATCGAGACACGCATCGACAAAGCCCTGCTCAACCGCGTCCTGTACGCCGGCCAGGCCCTCGACGACGAGCAGGCCTATCAAGCCCAGCTCGCCGAGCTGGCCCAGGACGGCCGCGACTTCATCAACCCCGCCTTCCACGTCCCGGTCTGCATCGCGGCGGTCGGCCTCAATCCGGATTTCGAGATCCTCAAGATCGGCCTGCTGGGCAAGGACGGCAAGACGCCCCGCGCCTTAGTCGAGCACTTCTGGGAAACCTACAATCAAAACCGGCCGGTGCTGGTCGACTTCAACGGCAAGGGCTTCGACCTCCGTGTCCTCGAGCTCTGGGCCTTCCGCTTAGGCTTGAGCATCCGCGAATCGCACTACGACAAGTTCGGCCCGCGCTACCGCTTCAACGAGGAGCACCACCTCGACCTCCATGAGTTCCTCACCAACTACGGCGCGATCCGCTGGAAGGGCGGACTCAACCTCTTCTCGAAGATCCTGGGCAAGCCGGGCAAGATGGACACGAAGGGCGACATGGTTCAGTCGCTCTTCGAGGCCGGCGACCTGTTCCGCATCGAGGACTACTGCCTGGGCGACGCGATGGACACCTACTTCGTCTTCCTCCGCACCCTCGTCCTGCGGGGCGTGATCGACTTGGGGCGCGAACGCGCCTTGGTCGAGGCCGCGGTGGCCGAAATGGAAAAGCTCCGCGCCGCCGAAGGCTACTTCAAACCCTACCTCGAAGCCTTTGGATACTGGAAACCGGAATAAACCACCCGCCTTGACATAAAGACCCTCTGTAGCTATCCTAAAGCCCATATATGGCGCTGAACATCCATACAGACCCCCAATTCGAGAAGCGCTTGGAATGGCTATCCCGCCGTCTGAAGAAAACCAAGACCGATGTGATCAAAGAGTTGGTCTTCGAAAAATACCACCTTAAAAAATCCGGGTTTCGTTTCGGTTCGCTCAAGGACGTAAAAAAGGTTCCTTCAAAAAAACTGCAAGAAGAACTCAAGGCATTGGACCGCGACCATGATTTGGATTGATTCCAGCTTTGCCGTGGAATGGCTTTTGGGAACCGATAAAGCCAAACGGATCAAACTCCCACAAGAAGCCTTGGGAATCCTTCCGCAACAGTACGCGGAGACCTTCGTCTTCTTCTTGCGGCGAGGACTGGATCCCACAGCGATCGCCAACGAGCTGGAATCCCTCGAGCTCATGGCTCCGGAAAAAACTCACCTTCAGTTAGGGGCGCAACTGTATGCCAAGGCGAGGCTTTCCAATAAAAGCAAAGCCTCGCTGGCGGATGCCGTTTTGGCCGCCGTCGTGCTCGTCAACGGAGAGAAGCTGCTCGCCTTCGATCGCGACTTTTCGGAGCTCGGACTCCATGAGAAAAACGCCCTTTGGCAGGGTTAGCCGCGTGCAAGTATAACTCATTGAAATTAAAAGTATTTTTTATTGAATTCGCGACGCCGCAGAGCGGCATCTTTTTTCCGCTCCGCGCCCGGTAACTTTCTTGCGTGATTCCCGATACTTCAGGTATGCGGCTCGGGCCGCGACGACGGGGGTACGCAAAGATGGGTGATCCAACTCTGGATCTATCGTTGGAAGGGAGCTTTCCCTTCCACGAGATCAACAACGACTATATCTACGGGCTGAGGCTAGCGCCTCGGTTTCGCTACGAGTTCAACGACAAGATCACGACCGTCGTCGGCCCCGCCTTGCAGGTCGGCAACGAGTCCGGGCTCTCCGACGCCAAGATCCGCCTGCTGCGCCTCTCCCCCGATCCCCGGCTTTTCAAGATCGAGGGCACCGACAGCGACCTGCGCATCGACATCCCCGAGCTCTACGCCCAGTTCAAGCCGTCTTCCCAGTGGCAGATCCGGCTCGGCCGCAATTACTGGGACAACACCCTGCAGCGCCGCTTCCGCGACTGGTCCTACGAGGGCTTCACCGACGGCAACTTGGCCGATCCCAACATCCGCCTCGGTTGGGGCGGCGACGTCCGCTTCCACCAGCCGATGACGGAAAAATTCCCGGTCGACCTAAGGCTTTCTCTCTCCGGGGCCTTCGGGGGGAAGAAAGAGGGCATGGGCCTGCTGCAAGGCCTGCTGACCTTCAACATGTTCAACCCCGACAAGATGCCGGGCTGGGTGACCGTGATCGGCGGCAGCCTCGGTTATGTGAATTACCCGGAAGGCAGCCTGCCCGCCCTGCTGCCCGGCATCAACGCGACCGACGCCGGCGGCGGACTGACGCCCAGCGCGTATTTGCAGCAGGGCTTCGGCGACCACTTCGACATCCAGGCGGGCTACGGGCAGTTCGTCCCCGTCCACACCGCCTCGGGCGAGGGCCTGACGCCGCTGAAAGACCGCAAACAGTTCAGCCTCGGCGCCGATTTGCATTGGCGCTACTGGGGCCTGCACGCGAATTACGCCCGCGTCTGGCGCGACGACCTGGCGGGATTCGAAGGCACGAAGGTCGAGGACCAATTCGGCGCCTCCGCGCGAGTCATGATCTTCGGCGACAAAAGCCGCGTGCTGAACTTTGTACTGGGGACGCTCGCCACCCGCAGCGACGACAAGTTCAATATCGCCGGCTACGGCGCCTTCGAAATCGGCATCCAGCGCTTCGCGCCGGGGAAATTCTAATTCCGTCCCTTGGCAAGCATCCGATAGGCCAAGAGCTTTGCCTGGTCCTCAATAAATAGCCAAACCAAGACATAGCCCCAGACCAACCCCGCCCACTTCCACCCGAGCGGCGTCATGAACAGGCCGTAGACCGCGATGAAGGTCGCGAGAATCTGCGTGGCGAGCACCGCGCCCAGCAACAGGTTCGAGGGGCGCTCCGACCAGAAGGGACCTCGGGTGCGGGCGACGAAGACCGTGACGTGCCCGGCGATGGAGAGCTTGAGGTAGATCAGCGTCTGGATCAAGTCGCGGCTCAGGTGGAAGTATCGGTCGGCGACGAAAAAGACCGCGAAGGACTCGATCACCCCCACCACGCCCAACACCGTCGCGACGCCCAAGACGCGGCGCATGTCCCAGGCCTCCGGTCGATTGGAGAATTTCGCGTTGTCGTAGGCGATGGAGAGGATGGCCCCGTCGTTGAGCAAGGCGAGCAGGACGATCATCACCGCCGTCACCGGATAGAAGTTGAAGGCCAGGATCGAGAGGGTCATGAAGAGCAGGACGCGGATCGTCTCGGCGATGCGGTAGATCGCGTAGGCGTTCATCCGCTGGAAGATGCGCCGCGCCTCCTGGATGGCCGTCACGATCACGGAGAGCCCGGGCGTGAGCAGGACGATGGCCGCCGCCGCCCGCGCCGCGTCGGTGGCGTTGGAGACCGCGATGCCGCAGTCGGCCTTCTTAAGGGCCGGCGCGTCGTTGACGCCGTCGCCGGTCATCCCCACGATGTGCCCGCCCTGCTGCAGCGCCGCGACGATGCGGTATTTGTGTTCGGGGAAGACCTGGGCGAAACCGTCCGCGCCCTCGATCTCCTTCAGGGTCGCCCTCGTCTGCGCCGCGTCGCCAAAGGCCAAGGTCCCGGCGTCGAGGATGTCCGTCCCCATCCCCAATTCTCCGGCGATCTGCCTGGCGATCGCCAGCTGGTCGCCCGTCACCATCTTCACTCCCACGCCCATCGCCTCGGCGGCGGCGATGGTGGCCCGGCTGTCGGGCCGCGGCGGGTCCGAGAGCGGCAAGATCCCCAGCAGCCGCCAGACGCCGGGCGCGTCCGCGCGCGCGACCACCAAGGCGCGCGTGCCCTGGGCCGCCAGCGCGGCCACCTGCCGGTCGATCTCAGAGCGCGCCGCCGCGTCCGCCGCCAGCGCGGCGATCACCTGCGGCGCCCCCTTCGTCACCCAATACTCCCGGCCGTCGGGATCCTCCACTTGGGCCTCGGTGCGCTTGCGCACCGGATCGAAGGGCTGGAAATGCAGCACCTGGTGCGCGGCGAGGGATTTCTCGTCCTTGACGCCAGCGAGGACCGCCAAGTCGATGGGGTCGCGGTCCTCCGCACGCGAGGCCAGGGCCCCGGCCAAGACCAGCTCTTCCGGAGTCGTGCCCGTGAGGCAAATGGGCTCGCCCAGGGAGAGCTTGTTCTGCGTCAAGGTCCCCGTCTTGTCCGAGCAGAGCGTGTCCATCCCCGCCAGCTCCTCGATCGAGGAGAGACGGCTGACGATCGCCTCCTTGCGGGCCAAGAGCCGCGCCCCCACCGCCATCGTCACCGAGAGCACCGTCGGCATCGCCACCGGCACCGCCGCCACGGTGAGCACCAGGGCGAACTGCAGCGTGGTCAAGAGCGGATCGCCGCGCCACAGCGCCGCGATCAGGATGGCGGCGACCAAGACGAGGGCGCAGACGATCAGGTAGTCCCCGATCTTGAGCACCGCCTTTTGGAAGTGGCTGACGCTTTTCGCGTCCGCGACCAGCTCGGCGGTCTTGCCCAAATAGGTCTTGAGGCCGGTCGCGCTGACCAGGGCGTCGCATTCGCCCTGGCGCAGGATCGATCCCGAGTAGAGCGACTCGCCCTGGCCGTGCGTCACCGGCAGGGATTCGCCGGTCAGGGCGGACTGGTCCACCTCGATCGGATCGCTCGTCAGGACCACCGCGTCGGCGGGGACGATGTCGCCCAGGCGGATCCGGATCAAGTCGCCGGGCACCAGCTCGCGGGTCGGGACATCCAGCCAAGCCCCGCCTCGCTTCACCTTCGCCTTCAAGGCCAGCTTCGCCTTAAGCGCCGCGATCGCGTTGCCCGCCTGGAACTCTTCCCAAAAGCCCACGACGGCGTTGATCACCAGCAGGACCAGGATGATCCCAAAATCCGCCCAGTGCCCGACCAGGGCCGAAAGCACAACAGCGACCTCGATCATCCAGGGGATCGGCCCCCAGAAATAGGAGAGGAATTTCAAGACGGGGTTGGCCTGCTTCTCGGGGAGGGCGTTGGGGCCGTCCTGCGCCAGGCGCCGCGCCGCCTCGGCCGGGCTTAGCCCCTGTACCGGATCGGCGCCGAGGCGCTGCTGCCATTCGCTCAAGCTTAGGGTGGGGACGCTCATCCTCTCCTCCGGAATTTTCGGAATGATAGCGGGGCCTCGGATTCGGCGGACCCGCACGGGGAACGGCGGCTAAGGTACCTTGATCTTGTCGAAGTTGACCCCGGGTGCCGCCGGCGGGAACTTGAGCTTCATGCCCTCCAGGGTCTCGATGATAATCTTGCCCACCACGTAGTTGCGGTACCACTTGTGGTTCGCAGGCACGACGTACCAGGGCGCTTCGCGGGCGCTGGTAGCGGCGATCGCCTCTTGATAGACCTGGTGGTAATGCGACCAGAAGCGGCGCTCCTTCACGTCGTTCAAGCTGAACTTCCAGCGCTTTTGCGGGTTGCGCGCCCGGGCCTCGAGGCGCTGGCGCTGCTCTTCCTTCGAGATATGCAGGAAGAATTTCAGGATGACGGTGCCGTTGCGGACCAACAGGTCCTCGAAGTCGTTGATCTCGCGGAAGCGCCGCGCCGCTTCCTTGTCCGAGACCAGACCGTGCACGCGGGTGACGAGGACGTCCTCGTAATGCGAACGGTTGAAGATCCCGATGAAACCCTTCGCGGGGACCTTTTGGTGCACCCGCCAGAGGTAGTCGTGGGCCAGCTCTTCCTCGGTGGGCACCTTGAAGGAGTGGACGACGCAGCCGGTGGGGTTGACCCCGTCCATCACGTGCTTCACCGTGCCGTCCTTCCCCGCGGTGTCCATGCCCTGCAGGACGATCAGCAGGGACTGCTTCCGGGAGGCGTAGAGCCGCTCCTGCAGCTCGTCGAGCTTCGAGAGGATCTGGCGCGTGTGCTGTTCCGCCTTTTTCTCGCCGTCCTCGTTGGCTTCGTAGTCGCCGGTATCGGAAGGATCGTACTTCTTGAGCTTGAAGTTCTTCTTCGGGGAAACCAGGTACTGTTTCATGGACGCTCCCTTTTGGGGGAGGATTATGGCCCGGGAAACGGGGCGGGTGGAAACGAAATCGACGGCTCGAGGCCGAAATCCCGCAGGGCCTCGGCCAGCTCGTGCAGCGGCAGCCCGACGGCGGCGTAGTAGTCCCCTTCCACTGCGGCGATCAAGTGCCGCCCGGCGCCCTGGATGGCGTAGGCGCCGGCCTTGTCGAGCGGCTCGCCCGTCGCGACATAGGCCCGCCGCTCGGCCTCGGTGGAGACGCGCATCGCGACGGTCACCTGGCTCAAAGCGCCGGCCCATTTGCCGGTCGAAGTCTCGAGGACCGCGACCGCGGTGAAGATCTGATGGATCTTGCCGGAGAGCGTCTCCAGGATCGCGACCGCGTCCTCCGGATCCCTCGGCTTGCCGATCTTTCGGCCGTCCAGGGCGATCAGCGTGTCGCTGCCGATCAGCAGGGCGTCGGGGAATTCGGCGAGCAGCGAGGCGGCCTTGGCGCGGGCGAACTCCATCGCCTCCTCCGCGGGGGAGAGGGCAGGGTCGCTGGCCTCCTCGAAATTCGGGGCATGGCACTCGAAGGGAAGCCGCAGATGGGACATCAGCTCGCGACGACGCGGGGAGGTGGAGGCGAGGATCAGGCGTTTCATAGTTTTACCCGGAGTCTCAATTTGCACCGGAACCCGCCATTTCCAAACAGGAATAGCCGGACTTGCCCGACAGTAGGTCGTCCCGATTCAAAGCAACCAGATATTCCCGCAAAATTCTCTCCACATCTTCCGGACACCTTGTCTGGAACATCCGGTTCCTCAGCTCCGCCGCCCGCGGGATCCCCTTGCAGTAAAAGGCGAAGTGCTTGCGCATCGCGGAGAAGCGTTTCAGCCCCTTGATTTCCTCGAAGAGCCGCGCGTGCTCGAGCAGGATCGCAAAGCGCTCCTCCAGGGAAACCGGGGCGTCCAAAGGCGCGTCGTCCGGAAGGCCCGCGGCGGCCGCCTTTAAGGCCGTCTTGCCGCGAAAGATCCAAGGCGCGCCGATCGCCGCGCGGCCGATCAAGATCCCGTCGACCCCGCTCTGGCGAATGCGTTGCAGGCCCTCCTCCAAGGTTTGGATATCCCCGTTGCCCAGGGCCAAGGTCGGCGTTTGATGAATAACCTCGGCGGCCCGCGCGATGGCGTCCCAGTCCGCCGAGCCGGTGTACATCTGCTTGAGGGTGCGGCCGTGCAGGGAGATCACGGCGGGCTCGGTCTCCAAGAGGTGCTGCACCCAATCCTCGACGATGATCGAGTCGAAGCCGAGCCGCGTCTTGACCGAGACGGGGATGACCCGCCGCTCGGCGACGCGCTCGACGCCGGCGCGGGCCAGGTTCATCCGCCGCACCTTCATCGCCATGCGCGGCTTCAGGCCCAGGTCCTCGGCCGAGAGCCCGTTGCTCCAGTCGCGGATCCCCGCCTGAACCCGGCGGACGATCTCCTTGGCCAGCTCCGGCGTGCGGATCAGGCCGGCGCCGCAGCCCCGCGAGGCGACGTTCTTCGCGGGGCAACCCATGTTGACGTCGACGCCGTCGAAGCCCAGCTCGCAGGCGAGCACCGCAACTTTATAAAAGGCCTCGGGTTCCTTGCCGTAGATCTGCGCGACGGCGGGACGCTCGGCCTCGGAGTAAATAAAGTCGTCCAACATGACGTCGGCGTTGCGCGACAGGCCCTCGACGTTGGTGAACTCGGTGAGCACCACGTCCGGCCCGCCGTGCCGCGCCGCGACCCGGCGGTAGGCGGCGTCGGTCACGCCGTCCATCGGCGACAGGCCCAGGATCGGCCTTTGCAATGTGTTCCAGAAGTTCATGAAATAACGTTTCCCGTCTATCCCAACACCTGTATCGACATCTCTAATTCGCCGCGGCGCCTCCTCAGGCGCTCGACCTCCTCGCCCTGCGGCGGCAGGGCCGCCATCACGCCGTCGAGACCCTGCAGGGCGCGCTGGTAATGGGCGCGGGCCGTCGGACCGTCTCCGCGGAAGCGCGCGATGTCGCCCAGCTGAAAATCGCACTCCCAGAGCCGCTTCGCGCCGGGGAGTTTCTCCAGGATCTGCCGCGCGCCCTGCAAGGTCTTGACGGCGGCATCCAGGCGCTCGAGGTCGCGGCTCTGGATCTTGCCGACGACCAGCAGGGTCTCGCCCTCCAGCTCGCCCAGCTTGAGCCGCCGCGCGATCTCGAAGGCCTTGCGCGAGTCCCGCTGCGCGGACTCGAGGTCCCGCGCCGCCTCGGCGAATTCCGCCCGCTCGAGCAGCGCCCGGGCGTAGGCCGCCTCGTCGGGGGACTTAGCCAGGGCCGCGACCGCCTCGCCGAGCCGCGCGCCCGCCCCCCGCAGGTCCTCGCGCACCATCAGGATGCGGGCCCACAAGCGGCAGATCCGCGCCTGCGCGGCCAAGTCCCCTTGAAAAAGGGCCCAGCCCAGGGCCTCGTGACAGAAGATCTCCGCCCGGTCGGAGTCGAGGGTCTGAAAACAATGCTCGGCGTAGACGGCATAGGCCTCGGCCAGGGCCCCGCCGTGCCGGGCGGCCTCGAGGGCGCCCAAGGCCTCTTGAAAGTGCGACTCCGCGCCCTCGAAATCGGTGGCGGCCGCGTAGAGTTGCGCCACGGCCAGCTCGATGCGCCCCCGCAGCTCGTCCTTTTCCGGCGCGCCCGCGGCGGCGGCCAGGGCCTGCTGGAAAAAACCCAGCGCCTTTCCGCCGTCGCCCGCGCGCCGGGTCGCGACGCCCAGATGCAAGAGGACCCGCGCCTGTCCCGCGGCCTGGCCGGCGGCCTTGTAGGCTTGGAAGGCGTTCTTGAAGGCCGCCTCGGCCTGCGGGGCCTTGCCGGTCGCATCGAGCGCCAGCCCCAGCGTTTCGAAGGCCAAGGGCTTGGCGGCGGCGTCCAGACCGTTCACGAAGGGCGCGGTCAAAAGCTTGAGCGCCTCGGCGTGATCCCCCCGGGCGACGGCCGCGCGCGCGCGCAGCAGCGACGCAGCGGGCGGGGCGCCTTCGGCCGGAAAGAAACGCCCCAGCGCCTCCCGGACCTCACCGGCCCAGCCGCGGCGCAGGACCTCCTCCAGCGCCGCCAAGAGATCTTCGGGAGACAACCCGCCCTCGGCCGCCGAGGCAAGCCCCAGCTCGGATTGGAAAAACTCCTCGCCGCCCTTCAGGCGCCGGCGCAGCCAGCCGGCGCGCAACCAGGCCTCGAGCTCGGGCTCTTCCCGCAGCACGGCCGCGGGCCAGGGCACCGGCGCAGCGGCGAGCCGGGCCAGGCGCCGGCGCGAGGCCTCCGGCAGCGTCGCCCAGGGAGAGCCGAGCTGCGGCGAACCGGCGCCTCGCGAGAATTTCTCGACGTCCAGCCTCCAAACCGCGCCCTCGCGGCGCAAGACGCCCTGGCGCTCCAGCGCGGCCGCGCCCGCGGCCAGCCCCCCGGGCAGGCCGCGAAAGCGCGCCTGCAAGGCCTGCGGCACCCGCGCGTCGAGCTTGCCGAAGGCGGCCTCGCAGAGCGCCACCGTCTCGGCGGGGCTCATCGCCTTCCACTCGACGCGTTGCCAGCCCTGCTCCGCCTTCGCCCAGGCCATGTCCCGGCCCAAGGCGACGACGTGGCCGTAGGGCCGCGCCGCGAGCCAAGCCTCGATCGCCGCGCGGTCCGCGTCGTCGACAATCAGGTAAGTGGGAACGGAGGGGTTGAGCGAGACCTCCCCCTGGATCAGGGAAAGGTTTTCTCCCAAGAGTCGAAAGACGCGCTTCTGATTGCTCCAGAGCAGACGTTCGAGCCAGCGCGCGAAAAAGCTCTTGCCCGAGCCCTCCGGTCCCTGGATCGCCCAGCGCCCGCCTTGAATGGCGATGCGCCGGAATAATTTCAGGGCCTCCTTGGAACGAAAGACCTGCTGCGGGTCGCTGAAGGCCGGCGGCCAAGGCAAGGCGTCGGTCGGGAAGGACGCCCCCACTGCGGCCTGCAGGGCAGCCAACGCCTGTTGCGGGCTCTCGAAGCGGCCCTGCGGGTCTCGGTTCAATAGGTGCTGAATGAAATCCGACAGCGGCGCGGGGGCCCCGGCCACCACCGACTTGAGGGCCGGGGCATCGCGCTGAAACTGGGCCTGCAGCAGGGCGGCGGCGTCCCTCCCCTCGTAGGGAGGCCGGCGCGCGAGGACCGAAAAAAGCAAGATCCCGACCGAGTAGAGATCCGCGCGCAGGTCGGGGCTGCGGCGCAGGGCGTACTCGGGCGCCGCGTAGGGCGCGGTGCCGATCGCGTTGCTATCCGCGGGATTGTAGGGATGGAGCAAGGCCATCCAGCCGTAATCGACGAGCTTCAAGAGCGGGGCCCCGGAGGCGTCGGCGCCCAGCAAGACGTTTTGCGGCTTGAGGTCCAGGTGCGGGACGTTGTGGGCGTAGAGCCGGTCCAAGGCCAGGAGCAGCTGGCCGAAGACCCGCCAGACCTTGTCCAAGGGCGCGCCGGACAAGGCTTGGAGGATCGGGACCCCTTCAAAAAATTCGGTATTGAGGTAGGCACGGCCTTCCTCCCAACCGTAGTCGAGGACCCGGACGAGGTTGGGTTGAACCAAAGCCGCCCAACGCGGGAAGACCGCGTCGACGATGTCGGGATTTTCGGCCGAGAGCTCGGGACTCAAGAGCTTGCGGACCACCGAGGCTCCGCCGGTCTGGGAGTCCGCACAGAGATAGGTCTCGGCCTTGGCGCCCGCCCCCAGGCAGCGCAAGACGGAGTAACGGCCCCCTCCGGTCGCCACGGCCGCACCGGAATCGAGTTCTTGGCTCATCCGAGGAGGTTTTCATATTCCTCAATAAGATTCAACGGATAGATTTGTCGAGGCAGGGAGCCTGAGGCCGCGGGGACCGCTTCCGATCCGATCCAGGAAAGGAAAGCGGCCCAAGCCGCCGCTTGCCTACGATGAGCCTTGATTATTTCCCCCACTTGGTTAATGAAGTGCAACCCGTTGTCCTCAAAGGAGGTTTTGTCCATGATGCATCCGGAAGAAGTCCGGGAAAAACTGGTCCAGTCCTTTCCCAACAGCGAGGTCGTCGTCCAAGACACGACCGGCACCATGGACCATTTCCAGGTCCTGATCATCAGCCCCCTCTTCGAGGGCAAAACCATGGTCGAACAGCACCAGATGGTGTACAAGGCGCTGGGGGACCTGATGAAAGAGGCGATCCACGCCCTGGCCCTGAAAACCTATACCCCCCAACAGTGGAAAAACAGCTAAGGAGAGCGAATCCATGTCCGACGTCCAACAGACCATCGCCCAGCAGATCCAAGACAATAAGATCCTCATCTATATGAAGGGGACCCCGGCCTTCCCGCAGTGCGGTTTCTCCGCCGCGGTGGTCGACGTCTTCAACCGCCTGGGCGTGCCCTACCAGACCGTCAACGTCCTGGATAACCCCGAGATCCGCGACGGCATCAAGGCCTTCTCGAACTGGCCGACCATCCCGCAGATCTACATCGATGGAAAATTCATCGGCGGCTGCGACATCGTCCGCGAGATGTACGCCCGCGGCGAGCTGCAACCCCTCGTCCAGGCCGCCGCCCAAAAAGCTTAAAACGCATCCATGGAAACCACCCAACGGCATTTTAAAGACCTGGGCCTCTCCGAGCAGCTGCTGCACAGCCTCGAAAAGGCCGGCTACCACCACCCCACGCCCATCCAGGAGGCCGCGATCCCCGTCGCCATGGCCGACAACGACCTGATCGGCATCGCGCAGACCGGCACCGGCAAGACCTTGGCCTTCGTGCTCCCCCTGGTCGAGAAGCTCCAGGGCATCGAGGGCACCCGCGCGGTCATCCTCTGCCCCACTCGCGAGATCGCGCTGCAGACCCACGCGGCGATCGAGAAGGTCGGTACGCCGCTCAAAGTCCACTCGGTGGCGATCATCGGCGGCAAGCCCATCCGCAGCCAGACCGCCGCCCTGCAAAAACACCCTTCGATCCTCGTCGCGACGCCCGGCCGGCTCTGCGACCACATGGAACGCCGCAACGTCCATATGGGCAATATCAGTTTTTTGGTGATGGACGAGGCCGACCACATGCTCGACCTGGGCTTCCTGCCGCAGATCCGCCGCATCCTGCGCGTGCTGCCGAAGGACCGGCAGACCCTGATGTTCAGCGCGACCATGCCCTCCGAGATCACGCGACTGGCCGAGCAGTATCTCAACAACCCGCAGCGGGTCGAGATCGCGCGTCCCGGCACCGCCGCCGAAGGCATCGAACACGCCCTCTACGTCATGGAACCGCAGCACAAGCGCGAGGCCATCCTCAAGCTCTTGAAGGCGGAGGCCGATTCCACGCTGGTCTTCACCCGCACCCGGCTGGACGCCGAATGGCTGAGCCGCCTGTTGGCGAAAGAGGGACATTCGGTCGAGGCGATCCACTCCGACCGCAGCCAGGGCGAGCGCATCGCGGTGCTGCAGGGCTTCAAGGACGGCAAGTTCCAGATCTTGGTGGCCACCGATATCGTGGCCCGCGGCATCGACGTCAAGGGCATCGGCCATGTCGTCAACTACGACATCCCGCAGACGGCCGAAGACTACGTCCACCGCAGCGGCCGCACCGCGCGCATGAACGCCACCGGCCGCGCCTCGACGCTGGCCACCTGGGTCGAGAGCCATTTTATCGAGCAGATCGAGAAACAGGTCGGCTTCCAGCTGCCGCGCAAGCAGCTCGAGGGCATCCCCGCCTTCGAGGAAACCCCCGCGATCCCGGTCACGCCCTTCGGAAGGATCGGCACGCGCGGCAAGCGGGTGCGGCTGCGCTGATCGGACGTTCTTCGAAAATTTCGGGAGTATAATATTAAGAAGTGAAGGCGGGGACGCGCTGGGCGCCCTGCAGCTTCGCGACGTAGTTGCGGGCCTGGTTCCAGAGCTGGCCGCGGGTGAACTCGACGATCTTGCCCAAGTCTTCCGAGCGGGCGAAGGGGTCGGAGAGGAAGCAGCGCTCGATGTTCGACATGATCTTTTCCGCCAACTGGATCTCCTTCACGGCCTGCCGGGGCTCTTGGCTGGACAGGGTCCGCTTCAGCTGGGTCACCACGCCTTGGTAAAGCTCTTGAATCGTCGGGTCCTGGCTGAATTGGGATTCCATAGCGCCTCTCCTTCAGTTGGAGATAATTGCAACGCGGATGCCAGTCTTTCTTATTAATTAAGATATTGAAATTATTTGATAATTTTTAATTAATTTAAATTTTATACATTTATTTTATAAATTTTATTCAAAAAATTATTCTATATTTTTAAATATGGACCCCTTCCTGCAAGCCTGCGCCGAGACCTCCGACTACCTGGCCCGCGACCCGAGCCCGGTCCCGGTCCATGTCCGGCTACAAAAGGACCCTCGGCTGCGCGAGCTCGCCCGCGCCGTCGCCGAAGGCCTGCACCGCGGCTTCGAGGTGCATGTCCCGGCCTCCCCGCCGGCCGGGCCCGAAGCGCCGCGGACTTGGAAGGCCGTCACCTGGAACATCGAGCGCGGCAAGCAGCTCGCGGCCCTACGGCACAGCCTGAGCGAGGACCCGCGCCTCAACGACGCCGATTTCTATTTCCTCACCGAGGTGGATTGGGGGATGGCGCGCTCCGAGAACCGCAACGTCGCGGCCGAGCTGGCCGAGGCCCTCGGCCTTCACGCCTACTTTGCTCCGTCTTACTTCAACTTCACCCTCGGCCACGGCTCCGAGCGCCACCAGGAGGGCCGGAACGCCCTGGGGCTTCACGGCAAGGCCATCCTCTCGCGCTACCGCCTCGAGAACCTCCGCGTGGTCCGCATGGACAACGCCATCGACAAGCTCAAGTCCAAGGAGGCGCGGCTCGGCGAGAAACGCGCCCTACTGGCCGACCTCAAGCTCGGCGGCGAGACCTTGACGCTGGCCTGCACGCACCTGGACGCCTTCTCCTCGCCGCGGGCCCGGGCCGCGCAGCTGGGAAGGGCGATCTCGGCCCTCGACGAACGGCCTCGCGCCCTGGTCGCCGGCGACTGGAACACCAACACCCTCGACACCACGCACGGCCCGGCGGTTTTGCTAAGCGTGCTCCGGCAGGTCTTGGTGACGGGACCCCAAGCGATGATTCGCAGGCATTACCCGGGACCCGAGCATAAGTTTGACCGCCCCCTCTTCCGCATGCTCGAGGGACGCGGCTTCGATTTCCGCGCTTGCAACGAGCCCGGCGCCGGCACCTACGACCTGGTCTCCGACGACCGCGACCTGGGCCACATGGCCCGGGACCAATTCCCCGAATGGATCGTCCGATGGATCAACCGGCAGATCCAAAAGGGCGGTGGAAAGATCAGCCTGAAGCTGGATTGGTTCGCAGCGCGGGGCCTGCGCAGCCTCGAGAGGCGGGTGATCGCGCTGCAGCCCGGGGTCGATTACCCCGCCGGGGCGAGGCCCAGCGACCACCACCCCGCCGTCCTGCGCTTCGAGCTGGCCGGCTGATCCCGATCCCGCGGCCCTCATCCTTTTGTTTTTCAAGATCCGAAATAAACGGCTTTTTCTTTCCCCTTTTGA
Organism: Deltaproteobacteria bacterium PRO3; assembly: GCA_030263375.1. NCBI lineage: Bacteria > Deltaproteobacteria > Deltaproteobacteria bacterium PRO3. The sequence continues at coordinate 24,902 of SZOV01000004.1, read as the reverse complement.
GAAGCAGGGTATCAAATTCCCTCAGCCCGCCCCTTTCCGAGGGGCTCACCCCCCAATCGCCTTGCATGCCCCTCAATGGACTCCAAGAGACTCCGCTAAAATCGCCGGTAATATCGGTGTCTTATAAAAACACCCTCCTCGGCTCCCCTTGGGAAAAGTTTTGGCCTCGGGCTTGCTTATGTATGCGGTCGTAGAACAGGGGGGCTCGGTGAAAAAATCCAATCCAATTTTCTTAGTTCTTTTTTCAATGTCTCTCGCAGCCTGCGGTAACGTCGATTCTGCGGAGCAAATGGATACCTCGGACCTGTCGCCGGAAATCGTTTCTCCCCATCAGGGGTCCGGGCACCGGCCCTCCGACTCCGCGCTTCCTCCGGGAGCGGTTTCTCTGAATTACAGCCTCAGCTTTAATTACGCGCAAATCCGCTGGAGCGCCTCCTATGTAGCATCGGCTTTCCTGCGGGTGCCGACGAACTACCGATTCGCCGATCCGATTTCCTTCTCGCAGTTCGCGGGGGAGGCCAACGATCCCTATGCCTTTGCTCCGCTTTCGAACGAGTCCGAACTGCTGGGAAATTTGGCCGGCTCGCCCTTTGCCGCGGGCGTCGGTTCGCTTCCCATAAACTACTGTAAGATTCCTCGCGCGGGTATTCAGGGGATTTCGAGCGAGGAGTGTTACGCCTCCAATCCCAATACCAGGCCGTACAACTACATCGACGTCATGATCCCTCGAACGGGAACTCACTCCCACGTCGGTCTTTTAAAGTTCCGGCTGCCGGCCAAGAAGAACGTATTTACCGTATACTATCGCGACTGGGCGAACCGCCTCCATAAGACCCAAATCAAGGTCGCGCGTCCCGGCTAATTCCCCGGACCGGTGGCGTTTCCCCGATGGATGGTTTAAACTAGCCCGGTGCGCCGAAGACGCCGGTTCCTGGCTTTCACCGCTCTGGCCTTAGCTCCAGCGATCCTTCTCTCGATCGGCTTCGCCTGGTTCTGGTTTCGCGCTCCGGATCCGAGCCCCCTCCAAAACGCCAATCCGAAGACGACTAGTTTCATCAAGAGGAAATGTGAAGCGGAGTGCTCCATCGCCTGGACGCCTCTTGCGAGGATGTCGCCGTTTATTCCGCAAGCCGTCGTGGTGGCGGAGGACTTCCGATTTTATTTTCATCCAGGTCTTGATTGGAAAAGCCTTCGGGCAGCGTTCTGGATCAATCTCAAGCAGGGAAAAATCGTCTGGGGCGGCAGCACGATCACCCAGCAGCTCGCCAAGAATTTGTATCTAGGCCCTGAAAAGACCCTGTCACGCAAACTTCGCGAGGTGATTCTCGCCCTGAAGCTGGAACGAAGCCTGACGAAAAACCGGATTCTGGAGATTTACCTCAACGTCGCCCAATGGGGCCCTTCCCTGTTCGGGGTCACAGCGGCTTCCCGACACTACTTCGGCAAGCTGCCTGAAGAACTGGGGCCCCTGGAAGCCTCGTATTTGGCCTCGATCCTCCCGAACCCCGAACGCGCCGATGAAGAGAATTTCCACGAACGTTTCACCGAGGCGGGCAGCCGCATTTTCGATCTCCTCCTTCAATCCTATCTTCCTCCCATTCGCCGGGAAAAAACCGCGGAGGCTTGTGACGACCGCTTGACCATAGAGGAATCCGAACGGACGGACTACATCGTCGCCAAGGTTTTCAGCACCTTCGCCAACGACATCCTCTCGGGGCGGGCTTTTTTGCTCACCGAGGAACGGCTGTGGGAATCGCTTGAGACGGAGGAAATCGCCTTTATTCGAAGCTTGCTGCAGAAGAAACGAGAACGCCGCCCCCTGCCCTTACTCGCCTGCGAACGTCCCGCCGACCCCGCCCAAGCGAGACTCATTCCGCTCGGGCAGGCCTCGAACGAATATGGCAACCGAACCTACTGGATCCCGCAACCCGCTTACGCGTCCCTTCATTCCTTGTTCGCCCGGGCTCATGCCGATGGAATCCCGCTGATCGTCACCTCCGCATACCGCGCGGCCGGCTACCAGCACTACCTCATGCTCGCCTTTCTGCGACAGGATGCTTACTGCCTGAGTCGGACATTCCAAAGGGTCGCCCTTCCCGAGGAAAGCGAGCACTCCTGCGTGGATTTTCCCGCGATAGATTTCGGCGTCTTGGGCGACACGGATATTCCGTTGGAACAAACCGAGGCCTTCCGCTGGCTGGAGCGGAACGCGCCCCTGGCGGGTTTTCGCCTCTCTTATCCATTGAACAATGCTTTAGGCATGGCCTTCGAGCCCTGGCATTGGCGATGGACGGCTAACGCGGCGGAGGGACATTAGCGCCGGTTAATCCGCCTCGAGGCCATCCAACCATCGAGGGACCTGAAAACGCCCAGGTGTGGAGGTCCCTTCCCCCGGCAGGTTGGGTTCATTCACCGGCTCGAGCTGCTGGAACGTGCCCGGATGTGTCCGGAATTCGCGGGGGTTGACGGGCTCGACGCCCTGAAGGTCGGGCTGAACGGTGAAATCGACCGCCTTGGTCGCCGGCTTGCAGGATTCGAGGGAGGCATCCGGATTATTGAAGGTGCAGGTGCAGCTCCTTTTTCCATCCGAGGTATTCGTTTCGGAATACGAGCCGCATGCCTCCCGGCAACAGCTGAGCTTTTCGTCGCAGTTTTTCCCAGCCGAGCAATTGTCGAAATATTGCGAGCGCGACGTGGCCATTGCCGGATTTTGAATGTCGAGCAAGCCCAGGCAGGCGACAAGCGCAAGCTTCCAGGGAAGTCCTTTCATAAGCGTCCCTAAATCTCCATAAATCGTAGACAAGTCGGTTTCTCCCGTCAAGGGACTACCGCGCTCCCCGCAGCGACCACGCCCCCCTTCCGCCCTTTAAGCCGGCCGGCTGATCCCGGTCCCGCGGCCCTCATCCTTTTGTTTTTCAAGATCCGGAAAAAGGCTTATCCTTGTCCCCGTTCGAATAAAAGGAGGGCCTATGGATCTCAATCCCCAAAAACTGGAAGCCTTTATGAATCGTGCCGTCGGCGAGATCGGCGCCGCGGCCAGCGCCGTGATGGCGCTGATCGGCGACCGGCTGGGCCTCTACAAGGCCTTGGCGGAAGGCCCGGCGACGCCGGGGGAGTTGGCAAAACGCACCGGCACCGCGGAGCGCTACGTCCGCGAGTGGCTGAGCAACCAAGCCGCCGGCGGTTTCGTCGCCTACGACGCCGCGAGCGGAACGTTCTCCCTCGAGCCCGAGCAGGTCGCGACGCTGGCGCAGGAGGACAGCCCTTTCTTCCTGCCCGGGGCCTTCCAAACCATCGCCTCGATGTTTCTCGACCACGAAAAGATCGTCGAACGCTTCAAATCGGGCGAGGGCCTGGACTGGGGCGGCCACCACCACCTGCTCTTCACTGGTACCGAGCGCTTCTTCCGGCCTAACTATATCGGCAACCTCATTCAATCCTGGATTCCGGCCCTCGACGGCGTCGAGGCCAAGCTGAAGGCGGGCGCGAAAGTCGCCGACGTCGGCTGCGGCCTGGGGGCCTCGACGATCCTGATGGCCCAGGCCTATCCGCAGTCGAAATTCTTCGGCTTCGATTTCCACGCGGCCTCCATCGAGGAAGCGCGGCACCGCGCCAAGCGTGCGGGCGTCGCCGACCGCGTCGACTTCGAGGTCGCCGAATCCACGAACTACCCCGGCAACGACTACGACCTGGTCGCGCACTTCGACTGCCTACACGACATGGGCGACCCCGTAGCGGTGGCCCGCCACGTCAAGCAGAGCCTCAAGCCCGACGGCACATGGATGATCGTCGAGCCCCGCGCCGGCGACAAGCTGGAGGACAACCTCAACCCGGTGGGCCGGGTGTTCTACGCAGCCTCCACTTGCGTCTGCGTGCCGGCCTCGCTGGCGCAGGACGGTCCCGCGCTCGGCGCGCAGGCGGGCGAAAGGCGGCTGCGGGAGATTTTGGAAAAGGGCGGCTTCGCCAAGATTCGGCGCGCCGCCGAGACGCCCTTCAACATGGTGTTGGAGGCGCGCTAGGCGATTTCAGCTACTTCGGAAAAACCAAAGCTTGGTCATGAAATTATCCGCTTCAAGGCGGAATGCCGACAGGTTTAAACGCTCGAACCCCAAAGGAGATCGCAATGTCCCGACACGTCCCAGCCGCCCTCTTGCTCGCCGTTCTAGCTATCGCCCTTTCCGCGGAGACCCGCGGCCAGGCGCCTCAGGGTCCCGACGCCGCCCTTCAGGCCCTCAAAGATGGCAACGCTCGCTTCGCGGCGGGTCAGTTGAAACACCCCCACCAAAGCCCGCAACGCCGCGGCGAGATCGCGCAGAAGCAGGCGCCCTTCGCCTCGATTCTGGGCTGCGCGGACTCCAGGGTCCCGCCCGAGCTGGTCTTCGATCAAGGACTGGGCGACCTCTTCGTCGTACGAACCGCCGGCAACGTAGCCGACCCCGTCGCGATCGGCAGCCTGGAGTTTTCGACGGCGGTCTTGGGCTCCTCGCTCGTCGTCGTCCTGGGCCACGAGCGCTGCGGCGCGATCGACGCCACCCTCAAGGGTCAGCCGGTCCCCGGCGACATCCAGAAGGTCGTCGACGCGGTCAAGCCGGCCTTGGCCGGGGATTCCTGCAAGAAATCCAACCAAGTCCTCGACTGCTCGATCCAAGCCAATGTCAACTACATCGTCCACCGGCTCTCGACCCAGGGCTCCGTCCTGCCTGATCTGGTGAAGCAGGGAAAAATCAAGATCCTCGGTGCGGTGGTGGACTTGGACAGCGGCCAAGTGGACTGGAAAAACTAACCGCCCGCCGAGCTACTGGCGCGGCGGCGAGTATTTATAAAAAATCTCTCGGCGGCGAGTCATTGTTTCCGGCGCAGGTAGCGGCGGGGCCCCAGCTTCTTGAGACTTTGGTTCTTGGCGGCGACCTCGCGCCCGAGCCTCGCCTTGTACTCCCGCACCCGCTCGGCCAAGTCCGGGTCCGAGAGCATCAGGATCTGCGCCGCCAAGAGACCGGCGTTCTTGGCCCCGCCCACCGCCACCGTCGCGACCGGAACGCCCGGCGGCATCTGAACGATCGACAAGAGCGAATCGACGCCGCTCAGCGCCTTGGAAAGGATGGGCACGCCGATGACCGGCAGCGGCGTCAGTGCCGCCACCATGCCCGGCAGGTGGGCCGAGCCGCCGGCGCCGGCGATGATCACTTTCAAGCCTCGATCCTGCGCCGACTCGGCGTAGTCGAACATCCGCCGGGGCGTACGATGCGCGGAGAGGATCTCCACCTCCGTAAGGACGCCGAAGTCCGCAAGCGTCTCGGCGGCCTCGACCATGGTCGGCAGGTCGGAGTCGCTCCCCATCACGATACCCACGAGGGGTTTCAGTCGGAGGGACATAGATGCAGCTCCTTTCGCGCCTCCAAGGCGTGCCGCATGGCCTCGTCGGAGGTGCTACCCCAGGCGGTCAAATGGCCCAGCTTGCGGCCGCGGCCCGAGGTCTTTTTGTGGTACCAGTGCAGGATGGCCGGGTGGTTTTGAGAAACCCGATCGGCCCCTTCCAGGCGATACGGACCCTCGAAATCGCCCAGGATATTGATCATCGCCATGCCCGGATGGAGGAGTTCCGTCGATCCCAAGTCGGCATCCGTCACGGCCCGGAGGTGCTGCTCGAACTGGGAAGTCCGGCAGCCCTCGATGGTGTAGTGTCCGGAATTATGCACGCGGGGCGCCAGCTCGTTGATGAGGATGCCCCCTTCCGGCGCGCAAAACATCTCGACGGCGAAGACGCCCACCGCTTGGAGGCTCTCCATCAGCCGCCGGGCCAGGGACGTGATCTGCTCGGCTTCCTCGGGACCGAGGCTCGCCGGGGCCTTGGCCCAATGGCAGACGCCGTTGGTCTGGAAGGTCTTGACGATCGGAAAGCAGGAGACCTGGCCCCGCGGGTTGCGCGCGACCTGGACGGCGATCTCCATGGTGAAGGGCACGAAGGCCTCCGCCAGGAGCGAGTCGGGGGATTTTCGCGCCGCGAAAAATCGGCGTAGCTCTTCGGCATCCTTGAGGACATAGGTGCCGCGCCCGTCGTAGCCGTGGCGGCGCTCCTTAAGGACGAGGGGCCAACCCTGCTCGGCGGCGAAGGCTTCCGCCGCCGCCGCGTCGGGAGCCTCGCGGAAGGCCGGAACGGGAAAACCCAGCTCGGCGAGATAGGCCTTTTGCCGGAGCTTGTCCTGCACGAGGTCGAGGGCGGCGAGCGAGGGAAAGACCTGGAGGCCGGCGGGAAGGCACTCCCGCAGCGTCGAGGTGTCGACGAATTCATTTTCGAAGGTGAGCACCGAAAGCCCCTCGAGCCAGGCGCGCAGCCGGTCGCGGTCCCGCGGCGAGGCCTGGACGCGGGAGGCCCGGGTGTGAAAAGCCGGGGCGCCCGGGTCTTCTTCGTAGACGCTGACGGACAGCTCCAAACGCTCCGCGGCCTGGGCCAGCATCATCGCCAACTGGCCGCCGCCGAGGATTCCAACTGTGTCGGATCGAGACATGGGTGGAAGCTAGAAAAGGATCGAAAAAAAGACAAGGGGGCGTTTTCAAGAATGGGAGTACGCTCGAGCCACCAAAACTTCAGGCCCAAAGCCGGGCGAATTCCTTCTCGTCGAAGCCGACCGAGACCTTCTTGCCGTCGGTGAGGATGGGCCGCTTGATCAGGCGGCCTTCCTTGGCGAGCATCTCGAGGATCTTGTCGGCCGGAAGGCTCTTCACCTTATCCTTCATGTTGAGCTCGCGGTATTGGACGCCGCTGCGGTTGAGGAAGTCTTTTAACTCCTTGCCGCTCTTCTTGAGATAGTCTTTCAAATCCGCAAGCGAAGGAGGCGCGAGGGTGATGTCGATTTCCTCGAACTTCCGCCCGTTTGACTCAAGCCATTTCTTGGCTCGGCGGCAAGTATCGCATTTAGAATACCAATAGAATCGAAGCATAAGAGAGCCCCAAGACCGGCACAAAGCCCCTTGGTGAGAGGGCGATATCTCCTGTCGCAACTTTCGAAAAATCCTTCCTTAAAGCCTTCTAATATTCCTTAGGATTTTTCGACGTAGGGTCCGCCCCGGCTTGAGGGGCGGGCCCGGTGCGACAGGAGATATCGCCCTCTCGCCAAGGGGCGTGGCGGCAAAAAAACAAACTAGCGCGAAAAAATCTCCGAGGTCTCGAAAAAGTAGGACACCTCGAACTTCGCCGTATCCGGCCCGTCGCTGCCGTGGACGGTGTTCTCCTCGATGTTGCTGGCCAAATCCTTGCGGATGGTCCCGGGCGCGGCCTTGGCGGGATCGGTGGCTCCCATGATCTCGCGGTGCTTGGCGATGGCGTTTTCGCCCTCGAGCACCGAGACCACGACCGGGCCGCGGGTCATGAACTTCACGAGGCTTTGGAAAAAGGGGCGCTCCTTGTGGACGGCGTAGAAGCCTTCGGCCTTCTTCTGGTCCATGTGGATCATCTTGGTCGCGACGATCTTGAGGCCGCCCTGCTCGAAGCGGCGGAAACACTCGCCGATGACGTTCTTTTCGACGCCGTCGGGCTTGATGATGGAGAGGGTGCGTTCTTTGGCCATGGTCGTATTCCTTTATTTCAAAACGGATTTTAAAGTCTTGCCGATCTCGGCCGGCGAGCGGCTCACCTTGATGCCCGCCGCCTCCAAGGCCGCGATCTTCTCGGCCGCGGTGCCCTTGCCGCCGGAGATGATCGCCCCGGCATGCCCCATGCGCTTGCCCGGGGGCGCGGTCATGCCGCCGATGAATCCCACCACCGGCTTCTTGACGTGCTTCTTCACGTAGTCCGCGGCCTCTTCCTCGGCCGAACCGCCGATCTCGCCGATCATGACGATCGCCTCGGTCTTGGGGTCCTCGTTGAAGAGCTTGAGGGCGTCGATGAAATTGGTGCCGTTGACCGGGTCGCCTCCGATCCCGATGCAGGTCGACTGGCCGATGCCGAGTTCGGTCAGCTGGTAGACCGCCTCGTAGGTGAGGGTGCCGCTGCGCGAGACCACGCCGACCGCGCCGGGCTTGTGGATGTGGCCCGGCATGATGCCGATCTTGCACTCGCCCGGGGTAATGATGCCGGGGCAATTGGGCCCGATCAGTCGAGTGCGGCGGCCTTCCATGGCACGCTTCACTCGGATCATGTCGGTGACCGGGATGCCCTCGGTGATGCAGATCGCGAGGTCGAGATCCGCGTCCACCGCCTCGAGGATGGCGTCGGCCGCGAAGGGCGGCGGGACGTAGATGACCGAGACGTTGGCGCCGGTCTTCTCTTTGGCCTGGCGGACGGTGTCGAAGATCGGGATGCCCTCGAAGTCTTGCCCGCCCTTGCCGGGCGTGACGCCCGCGACCATCTGCGTGCCGTACTCCTTGCAGGCGCGGGTGTGGAATTGCCCCGTGGACCCGGTGATCCCTTGGGTGACGACTTTGGTGTTTTTGTTGACGAGGACGCTCATCGGATGGCCTTCACGACTTTCTCGGCCGCTTCATCCATGCGGTCCGCCGAGATGATCGGCAGGCCGGACTCGGCCAGGATTTTCTTTCCCAATTCCATATTGGTGCCCAACAGACGGACGACCAGCGGCACCTTCAGCCCGATCTCCTTCGCCGCCGTCACCACGCCGGTGGCGATGACGTCGCACTTCATGATGCCGCCGAAGATGTTGACCAGGATGGCCTTCACCTTAGGGTCGGAGAGGATGATCTTGAAGGCGGCCGTGACTTTCTCGGCCGTGGCGCCGCCGCCGACGTCGAGGAAGTTGGCGGGCTCGCCGCCGTAGAGCTTGATGATGTCCATCGTGGCCATCGCCAGGCCCGCGCCGTTGACCATGCAGCCGATGTTGCCGTCCAGGCTGATGTAGCTTAGGTCGAACTTCTTGGCCTCGATCTCGTTGAGGTTCTCCTCGTCCAAGTCGCGGAGGTCTTCGTAGTCGGGGTGGCGAAACAAGGCGTTGTCGTCGAAGTTGACCTTGGCGTCGAGCGCCAGCAAGTCGCCCTCCTTGGTGAGAACCAGGGGGTTGATCTCGAGGAGCGAACAGTCCGCTTCCATGAAGGCGGTCGCCAGCGCGCCGGCAAACTTCACGAACTTGTTGACGAGCGCCGCGGGCAAGCCCAGGCCGAAGCCCAGCTGCCGGCCCTGGTAGGCCTGCAGGCCCACCGCGGGGTCGATCGCGACCTTGAGGATCTTCTCGGGGTGTTTGGCCGCGACCTCTTCGATTTCCATGCCACCCTCGGTGCTGGCCATCACGGTCACGCGCGAGGTGGCGCGGTCGAGAACCATGCCCAGGTAGAATTCTTTGTCGATGTTGCAGCCCTTCTCGATCCAGACCTTCTTGACCTCCTGGCCCTCGGGTCCGGTCTGATGCGTCTTGAGCCTCATGCCGAGGATCTGGCCGGCGAAGGCGCGGGCCTCCTCGGGGGTCTTGGCGACCTTGACGCCGCCGCCCTTGCCGCGGCCGCCCGCGTGGATCTGGGCCTTGACCACCGTCACGCCGCCCAGGCTCTGCGCGGCCTGGTAGGCCTCGTCGACGCTGAGCGCCAGCTGTCCCTCGGGGACGGGGACGCCGTATTTTTTGAGGATCTGTTTGCCTTGGTATTCGTGGATTTTCATAATTATAACTTAATGGAATCGACCAGCGTCTTCACGTGCTCGAAACTGCCGAGCAGCGCGCGCTTCTCTTCCTCGTTCAACTTGGCCTCGATGACGCGCTCGACGCCGTTGGCGCCGATCACCACCGGGACGCCCATGTAGTAGCCCTTGATGCCGTATTCGCCGTTCAGGTAGGCGGCGCAGGCCAGGACGCGGCGCTTGTCCTTCAGGTAGCTCTCGGCCATCTCGATCGCGCTGGCCGCCGGGCTGAAGTAGGCGCTGCCCGTCTTGAGCAGGGCGACGATCTCGCCACCCGCCATCTGGGTGCGCTTGACGATGGCGTCGATCTTGTCCTGCGGCAGCAGGTCGGTGATCGGGATGCCGTTGACGGTGCAAAGCCGGATGATCGGGACCATGTCGTCGCCGTGGCCACCGAGCACGAGAGCGGTGACGTCCTGCACGCTGACGCCCAGCTCCATCGCAACGAAGGCGCGGAAGCGGGCGGAGTCGAGGACCCCCGCCATCCCGATGACGCGGCGGTGCGGGAAGCCGGTGACCTTCTGCATGGCGTAGACCATGGCGTCGAGCGGGTTGCTGACGACGATGACGAAGGCGTTCGGCGCGTGCTGTTTGACGTTCTCGGCGACGTTTTTGATGATCTCGAGGTTCTTGGCGAGCAGGTCGTCGCGACTCATGCCGGGCTTGCGGGCCAGGCCGGCGGTGACGATGATCACGTCGCTACCGGCGATGTCCTTGTAGTCCTGCGTGCCGATCAAGTTGCTGTCGGAGCCATCCACCGGACGCGCCTCCATGAGGTCGAGGGCCTTGCCCTGCGGGACCCCTTCCATCACGTCGAGAAGGACGACGTCGCCCAATTCCTTAACCATGATGCGTTGGGCGAGTTCTCCGCCTATATTGCCGGCGCCGATTAAAGCTATTTTCTTCCTTGCCATAAACGATCTCCGTAGGGGCCGTTCGCGAACGGCCCCTACAGCCGCCGCGAGGTTTTCCAAACCCGCATTCCTTCTACATGTTATTGACGATAGCCTGCGCAAACTCCGAACACTTCAACTCCTTCGCGCCCTCCATCAGGCGTGCGAAGTCGTAGGTGACGGTCTTTTGCGAAATGGTTTTTTCGAGGGACCGGTTGATCAAATCGGCCGCTTCCTGCCAACCCAGGTACTCGAGCATCATGACGCCCGAGAGGATCACCGATCCCGGATTGACCTTGTCTTGCCCCGCGTACTTGGGAGCGGTGCCGTGGGTCGCCTCGAAGATCGCGCGCCCGCTGACGTAATTGATGTTGCCGCCCGGCGCGATGCCGATGCCGCCGACCTGCGCCGCGAGCGCGTCGCTGATGTAATCGCCGTTGAGGTTGAGGGTGGCGATCACGTCGAACTCGTTGGCGCGGGTCAAAATTTGCTGCAGGAAGGCGTCCGCGATGGCGTCTTGGATGAGGATCTTGCCCGCGGGGACCTTGCCCTGGCATTCCTCCCAGCTGACCACCTGCTCGGCGAACTCTTCCTTGGCTAGCTCGTAACCCCATTGCCGAAAGCCGCCCTCGGTGAACTTCATGATGTTGCCCTTGTGCACCAGGGTGATGCTGCGGCGCTTGTGCTCGACGGCGTAGCGGATGGCCGCGCGGATCAGGCGCTTGCTGCCCTCGATCGAGACCGGCTTGATGCCGATGGCGCTGGTCTCGGGGAAACGGATCTTCTTGACCCCCATCTCGTTCTGCAAAAAGGCGATCACCTTTTTGACGTCGGCGCTCTGCGCCTCCCATTCGACGCCGGCGTAGATGTCCTCGGTGTTCTCGCGGAAGATCACCATGTCGACCTTCTCGGGGGCCTTGACCGGCGAGGGCGTGCCCTTGAAGTAACGCACCGGCCGCAGGCAGACGTACAAGTCCAGCTCCTGGCGCAGCGTCACGTTGAGCGAACGAAAACCCTTCCCGACCGGCGTGGTCAGCGGCCCCTTGATCGCGACCAGGTATTCCTTGATGACGTCGAGGGTCTCTTGCGGGAGCAGGTTGGGCGGACACTCGGCGCCGTAAACCTGCTGCGCCTTTTCGCCGGCGTAGACCTCGCACCACTGGATTTGACGCTGCCCTTGGTAGGCCTTGGCCACCGCGGCGTCGAAGACCTTGACAGCCGCCTTCCAGATGTCGGGACCGGTGCCGTCGCCCTCGATGAAGGGGATGACGGGACGCGCCCCGACTTGAAGTTTTCCGTTTTGGATGGTGATTTTGTCGCCGCCGGCGGGGATCTGGACTTTCATGAGTTAACTACTTAAAATATATGGGTTTTTTGAAAGGCGCGTTACACTATCCAATCGCGCGGGGCAGTGTCAAGCCTACTTTGTATTGAAGCCGGGAATCGCTTTGCGCTACGGTGCGCCCCCTATGTCCAAGACCTACATCCAGGAGCTCCGCGAGGGCTCGAACGTCGACAGCATCTACCTCTGTATCCACAAGGCCCTGCTCTTCGGCAAGAACAACAAGGCCTACGTCAACATGAAGCTCTTGGACCGCAGCGGCCAGATCGAGACCCGCATCTGGGACAAGGCCGAGCTGCTCAGCCAGAATTTCGAAAAGAACGACTATGTCCGCGTCAAGGGCAAGGTCGTGCTCTACCAGGACCACCTCCAGCTCAACGTCTTCGAGATCCAGCGCGTCGAGGACGCCCAGGTAAACCCCGCGGATTTTCTGCCCGCCTCCAAGCAGGACATCCCCAAGATGTACCAAGAGCTGCTGCGGATCTGCCGCGAGGACATGAAGAATCCCTGGGTGCAGAAGTTGATCCTGGGCATCCTCGAGGACCCGAAGTACAGCCGTGACTTCCAGCGCGCCCCCGCTGCGAAGACCAACCATCACGCCTGGGTCGGCGGCCTGCTCGAGCACGTCCTGGGCCTGTGCAAGCTGGCGAAGGCGGTACTTCCCTTTTACCCGATGATCGACCGCGACTTGGTCCTGGCCGGCCTCATCATGCACGACTTCGGCAAGATCGAGGAGCTCGAGTCCGAGCGCGCCTTCGAGTACACCGACAAGGGCCGGCTGATCGGCCACCTCATCACCAGCGTCGAGATCCTGATCCGCAAGGCCGCCCAGATCCCCGATTTCCCCGAAAAGGTCCTGCAGCACATCGAGCACATCGTGCTGAGCCACCACGGCCGCCTCGAATACGGCTCGCCCAAGCGCCCCAAGACCCTCGAGGCCATCGTGGTGCACCACCTGGACGACATGGACTCGAAAATCCAGGGCTTCCTCGACCTGGTGGCCCGCGAGGGCGAGGGCGACGCGGCCTGGACCTCGCACAATAACCGCCTCTTCGAGCGTCCCCTGTACAAACGCGCCGCCCAGGACCTCGCCGAGAGCCTCGGAAACGAAAAGTCTCCCGCCCAGGGCCCGCCTTCCGGCGCCGCACGGACAAACAACCCGGCAATCGCGAAACAACCGCTCACCAGCAGTTTGGGGGAAGCCTTGCAGAAGTCTCTGAATTCCAAGGGATAAATTCCCCTAACCCCGCGACAAAACTTGACTTCACGGGGCAAGCGGCATATCTCATCCCGCTCAATAATCATTCGCAAAAGAGGCCCGCTATGGCTGAAGCCGCCGAAGCACTCCAAGCCCCGGTTCGCAAGGAAGAGATCAAGACGCCGACCATCCGGGGAAAGAAGCGCAAGTTCTGGAAAGACTACGTCCTGCCCAAGGTGGCCTTCTTCGTGCGCGGTTTCCCCGACCGCGCCGTGGTCTCCATCGACGTCACCAACAAGTGCAACATCCGCTGCAAGCACTGCTACTTCTTCGCCTACGAACAGGACAAAGAGCTCAAGCCCGACGAGTGGCTGGCCAAGCTCGAAGAATTGAAAAAAGACGGCTTCCCCTTCCGCAGCGCCACCTGGGTCGGCGGCGAGCCCCTGCTGCGCAAGGACCTGATCGAGATCGGGCGCAAGTACTTCATGTTCAACATCGTCGTCACCAACGGCACCTTCGGCATCCCCAATTGGCCGGACGTAATGTTCCACATCTCGGTCGACGGCACCGAGGAGTACCACGACGACATCCGCGGCAAGGGCGTCTACCAGAAGATCAAAAAGTCGGTGGCCGAGGCCGAGCCCGGCATGAACATCTCGCTGGCCTGCTGCCTGAACAAGCGCAACCTGCACTGCATGGAAGACCTGCTCGAGGAGTGGTACCCCAACGAGAAGGTGAAGCACATCCTCTTCGACTTCTTCACCCCGGTGAAGGGCGTGAAGCACGACCTCTTCATTCCCTTCGAAGAGCAGGACAAGATCATCGACCGCATCATCGAGCTCAAGCGCTCGAAGTACGGCGACTTCATCGGCGTCAGCGAGCGCGTGCTCAACCTGATGCGCAAGAAAGAGCGCCACAAGGCGATCGGCGACAACTGCATCTTTTTGCAAAAGGGCTTCGCCTTCGATCCGCTGGGCAACAAGAAAGACCAGTGCATGATGGGAGCCGACGCCGACTGCGAGCGCTGCGGCTGCATCGTGCCCTTCTATCTCAAGCAACGCACCGAGCGGAAATACATCCTGCAAGAGGTCCTGGGCGACATCAAAGACTTCGTCACCCGCCGCCACACCGCCACGCACCTGCCGGCGGGCTCAACCTCGGCGGAAAAATAACCTCGTTCCCACATCGGCGCAAAATGCCGTCCCCATGGGGCCGACGGCCTGCCACGGTGCCGCGTCGCACCCGATGGCCGCGATTCGGGCCTCGACCGCCTTTCGCAAGCCCATAAATTTCTCTTTCGCAGCCTTTTACCTAGGGAGTAGAATCGAGGTCGGAGAAAGCCTATGAAAACGTTCCTACTGGCCTTGACTCTTATCACTTTAAGTTCCGGATTCGCCCAAGCCCAAGTCTATACCGGCGACGGCACCGTCGCCCCGCCGCCCGCGGCCGTGGGCCAAAAATACCGGCTCCGCGATCCCTATTATCCCTATCCGGGTTATCCGCCGGTGGCGCCCAACACCTCGCCGGACACCGCCGAGGTGGGCCGGCCTTATTATTATCCTTACGGCTATCCCTACGGGTATCCTTACCCCTATCCGGGCGTGACCAGCGACGGAAACTCCGTCTACGTCCCCGGCAAATAGGCCGAAGCGAATCTTCCATCTGTACGATTGACAGGTCAGTTTACCGGGTTTAAACCTGCCCCTGGTGAGCGAAGCCGTCCCCGAAAAATTGGCCGCCCTGCTTGCGAAGCGCGGGGCGATCGTGTCCCTGGACAAGCTGTTCGGCGAAGCCTCCTATCGCGTCTATTACCGCGCCACCCTGGCCGGCGGCGAGACCTTCATCGTCATGCAGATGCCGGCGGGCCGCCAAAGCGCTTCCGAAGAGATCACCAACTACGAGGGCCCGAAGCTCGAGCCCCCCTTCCTCAACGTCGCCCGCTGGCTCGAGAAGGCCGACCTGCCCGCGCCCCGGGTGATCGACGCCGACCTCGACGCGGGCCTGATCCTCTTGCAAGACCTGGGCGACAAGACCCTCGAGAAGCTCCTGCCCAGCTGCAACGAGTCGATGCGCGATTTCTTCTACAAGCAGGCCGTCGACCTGCTGCTGCAATTCCAAAAGGCGGGCCTGGAGAAAGCCGATCCGGAGTGCATGGCCTTCCAGCGCAGCTTCGACCTCCCGCTGCTCCTATGGGAATTCGAGCACTTCCTCGAGTACGGCATCGAAGACCGCTTCGGCAAAAAGATCCCGCAAAAAGAACGCAAATGGCTGATGGAGACGGGGCACCGACTGGTCGAGGGCATCGTCAAGATCCCCTACGGGCTCACCCACCGCGACTTCCAAAGCCGCAACCTGATGCTCTTCCAGTACCAATTTTACCTGATCGACTTCCAAGACGCCCTGATGGGCCCGCCGCAATACGACTTGGTCGCCCTGCTGCGCGATTCCTACGTCGTCTTGCCCGACACGACCGTCGAGGCCCTGCTCGACTACTACCTCGAGGGCCGGGACAAGCTGGGGCTGCCGAAGCTCGACCGCGAGACCTTCAAGAAGCAGTTCTACTTGATCACCCTCCAGCGCAAGCTGAAGGACGCCGGGCGTTTCCAATACATCAAGAAGGTGAAGGGCAATCCCAACTTCCTGCCGCACGTCCCGGCCTCGCTGGGCTACGTGAAGTCGGCCTTCGCGTCGGTGCCCGAGTTCCAGGGACTGCAAGAGGTCCTGGCGAAGCACGTCCCCGAGCTGGCCTGATGAGCCCCTTTCCGCGACAAGCCATCGTCCTCGCCGCCGGCCTCGGCACCCGGCTGCGGCCCTTGACCTTGCGTTCGCCCAAGCCCCTGCTGCCGGTGGGCGGGGTGCCGATCCTGCTCTTCAATCTTTTTCTGCTGAAGGAATCCGGTATCCGCCGGATCGTGATCAACCTGCACCACCTCCCTGAAAAGATCCGGCGCGGCTTCCGCGACGGGAAGAGCCTGGGGCTTAAGCTCTCTTACAGCTTCGAGCCGAAGATCCTCGGCACCGCCGGCGGCATCGCGCAGGCCCTGGACGCCCTGGAGGATCGCGGCACCTTCGTGCTGAACGGCGACATCCTCTTCGACCTGGATTTGAAAAAGATGGCTGCGGCCCACCGGCGCAGCGGGGCCAAGGCCACGCTGGCCTGCGTCCCCAAGGATCGCGCCGAGGTGCAAAGCTTCGTCGAGTTCGACGTCGCGGGCCGCATCCGGCGGATCGCGGGCGGACCCGAGCCGGCGACTCGGCTGCCGCGGCTCAAGCAGGCCATCTTCTCGGGGGCCCACCTGCTGGAGCCGGAGTTGTTCCGCGGCTATCCCCGCCATGAGTTCGGCTGCGTAGTGCGGCAGGTCTACCAACCCGCCCTCGCTCGGGGCGAGCGCCTCCAGGCCTACGAGCACCGCGGCAGCTGGTGGGACTTGGGCAGCCTCGCCGAGCTCACCAAGGTGGACCGCGCCCTGTGGCGGGAGGAAAGCCCTGCCCCCATCCTGCGGCTGTGGCGCGAGGCGCGGCGCTGGGCCGAGCGCGGCGACATTCCCTTGGGCTGATTTCCGAAAAATTATTCGACGACGCGCAAGGTCGCCTGCTCCTCGTCGTGGAGCACGACGCGATTGCGGCCCTGGGATTTCGCGCGGTACAGCGCGATGTCGGCGTGGTTGATGAGGTCCTCGAGGCCGGCCGTCTCGGCGTCGAAGGCGGCGATGCCGATGCTGACCGTGACCTGCTGGGCGGCCGGGCGGCCGTGCTTCTCGTGCATCTTGGCGACCAGCTCGCGGATCTTGTGCGCGACGTGCTGGGCGTCCTCCACCGTGGTGTTGGGCAGGATGACGGAGAATTCTTCGCCGCCGTAGCGGGCGACGGTGTCGACCTCGCGCAGGTTGGCGGCCAGGACCTCGGCCAGGTCGGCGAGGACGCGGTCGCCCTCGAGGTGGCCGAAGGTGTCGTTGAACTCCTTGAAGTGATCGACGTCGATCATCAGCAGGGTCAAGGGCCGCTGGAAGCGCTTCGCGCGCTTGAATTCCATCTCGAGGATCTTTTGGAAGTGGCGCCGGTTGTAGACCTGGGTGAGCTCGTCGATCAGCGTCATCTCCTTGGTCTTGGCGTAGAGTCGCGCGTTCTCGAGGGCGATGCCGATCTGGCCCGCGACGGTGGTGAGCAGGCGGATCTCGTTGGCGCTGAAACCGTCCACCGCCTTCCGCGAGAAATTGATCGCGCCGAGGCTTAAGCCCTTGGCCACGATCGGCAGACAGAGGAAGGATCCGTCCTCCGGCTTGGCGCCCTTGTAATGCATATAAAGGGTGTCCTTCGAGGTGTCCGGGATGTAGACCGGCTGCTTGGTCTTGGCCACCTTGCCGCTGATCCCCTCGCCCAGGTCGAACTTCAGCCCACGGACGTGGTCGTTCTGGCTGAAGCCGCGTGCGGCCTTGACCTCGATCTTCTGAGTCTCTTCCTCCAGCAACAGGATCGCGAAGTCCTGAACACCGACGTTGCGCACGATGACGTCGCCCAAAAGGTTGCAGAGCTCCTCGGGGTCGATGCTGCCGGTCAGGGCCTGAGAGATGTTGTAGAGCACCGAAAGCTCGTTGAGGCTCTCCTCGAGCTTGCGGTTGGTCGAGGTGATGATCTTCGCCTTTTCCTCGAGCATCGCCTTGAATTTGAGTTCCTCCTGCATCGCCGCGAGCTTGCGCTCGGAGTCGATCTTCACCCCTTCCAGCTCGTTGATCTTCGCCAGCATGTCGTTGAACTGCGAGGCCACCTGGCCGATCTCGTCCTCGGTCTCGACGCGGGCGCGCGTCTTCAGGTCGCCGGACTCGGCCTGGCGGATCGCGGCCATCAGGCGGCTTAAGGGACGGTGGATGAATAGATTGGTCGAGATCGCGATCACCAGGATAGAAAAGGTCGCGATGACGATGGCCAGCACCAGCAGGACCTGGATCATCGTGAACTTGCTGATCAGGTCGCCCTGGATCGCCGCGACGAAGCCGAGCAAGAGCAGCACCAGGACGAAGATCGCGACCCCGGTGGAGAGCCCGATCTTAAGGCCCAGATTTTCTTTTAGATTTTCGCGAAAGGCCGACACTAGCTTCATGGGTTGGGGAAAGTTTACGGGCGGTGATGCGGTGTGTCAATAGGGAGATTGGGACGCGGTCCTTCCCTTGCCCCGCGGTGAGCTCCTCGCAAGGAGTGCTCCTTGAGATCGCGCTATGCGGGACATTAAGCGCGCGAATTTTCTCCCGTGAAGATATTCTTTGGAGTGCCGCGAACTTTTGACGGAGACCTAGCCCTAAATTTCGATGACTAATGCGCCGGCTTCGGCTAGTTGTTTTTTCCAATGGAAAATTTTCAAGCTCAAGTCGAATGCCTGACATCGAAAATCCCCGTGCTCTCGAAGATCCATTTCTTTTCGGAGACCGGCTCCACCAATTTTGAGGCGGTGGAGTTGGGGAAAAAGGGCGCGCCCCACGGCACCTTGGTGGTGGCCGGGGCGCAGAGCGCGGGGCGGGGGCGGCTGGGGCGGCATTGGGATTCGCCGGCGGGACGGGGACTTTATTTTTCGCTCCTGCTGCGCCCCGATTTGGAGGCCGCTCAGGCGCCTCTCACCACCCTCGCGGCGGGCCTAGGTTTGGCGCAGGCGATTCGCGGGCTCGGCGTGCGCGAGCTGGTTTTAAAATGGCCCAACGACTTGATGGTCGCCAAAAAGAAATTGGGCGGCATCCTGACCGAGATGTATCACTCGGGCTCCAAGGTGGGTTTCCTCGTCGTCGGCGTCGGGATCAACGTCTCGCAGACGGCCGCGGACTTCAGCCCCGAGGTGGCCCCGCTAGCGACCTCTTTGGGGCAGATCGGCGTGACGGCGGATCGCGCCGAGCTCTTGCAGCGCCTGATCCCGGCCGTCTTGGGCGAGATCAACCGCCTGGCCCGCGAGGGCGCCGCCAGCCTGATCCAACGCTGGGAACAAGACTCCGGGATGCTCGGCCTCGAGATCGCCTACGAGTGCGACGGCCGCCGCGACGAAGGCCGCGTCCTGGGCCTGGCCGCCGACGGCAAACTGCGCGTGGCCGGAAGGGGCGGCGAGGTGGCCGAGCTGTTGGCGGAGGATACGACGTTATTGTAGGAACGAACCTCGTGTTCCCCATTCCCTAGGAGATTTATGCTACTCGCCATCGACGTCGGCAACACCAACATGGTCATCGGGGTCTACGGAAACGGGCCCAAGGCCGGCGGCAAGCCGCGCCTGCTCCACCACTGGCGGATGGAGACCAAAAAAGAACGGACGGCCGACGAGTTCGGCATCTTCTTCAAGGAATTATTTCAGTTCGCCGGGCTCCAGCTCGACCAGGTCGACGCCATCATCATCTCCAACGTCGTACCGCCGCTCGAATTCAACCTCGACCGCATGTGCGAGCGCTACTTCAAGCTCAAGCCGCTCTTCGTCTCGCCACGGATGAAGATGCCAATCAAGATCGGACTGAGCCACCCGGGCGAGGTCGGCGCCGATCGCATCGTCAACGGCGTCGCCGGTGTCGTGAAGTATGGCAGCCCCCTGATCGTCGTCGACTTCGGCACCGCCACCACCTTCGACTTCATCAACAAGGCCAAGGTCTACAAGGGCGGCTGCATCTGCCCAGGCATCGCCATCTCCAACGAGGCCCTCTTCCAACACGCCTCCAAGCTGCCGCGCGTCGAGATCCGCAAGCCGAGCCGCATCATCGGGAGCAACACGGTCGAGAGCATCCAGGCCGGCATCTTCTACGGCTACGTCGGCATGGTCGACGAGATCGTCCGCCGCATGCAGAAGGAAGCGAAGACGAAGTGCAAGGTGGTCGCGACCGGCGGCTTCATCGGTCTGATCTCGAAGGCCAGCCGGACCATCTCGGCCTTCGATCCCTACCTCACCCTCGAGGGCCTGCGCCTGCTCCACGAATTCAACCGAAAGGGCCGAAAGCCGGGAAAAAAGTAAATCTCCCTTTACTGCAAGGCCGCGGGCTGCCCGCGGCGTAAAATATATTTCCCCAATCATTATAGGCTATTAGATACCGATAGTCCGCGCCCGTCGGCTGTCAAGTCCTTGTCCCGCAGCGCTCCCTGGCCATCTTTACCTTTCATTCGCGAGGGGCTTCCAGAAGGCCCCGGCAAAGGAGAGCGACGATGAAATATTCCATAAGATGGTATTTGCTGGCATTGAGCTTCCTGTTTCCCTTGAGCTTGCAAGCCAAGACGGACGAAGCGCGGGGACAGGAAAAAGTTTGTTTCTGCCATAACGTCAATCACAACCCCCACACGATCTGCACCGCCAATCCCGCCTTGATCCAGGCCCACATGGACCACGTCAACGGCGAAGTGCCGGGCGTCATGGACAGCTTGGGGGAATGCGAATCGGAACCCGATCCCTCGGACGTGCCGGATGACGGCGACGACGGCGAGGAGGGAGAAGGAGATCCCGGCGAGGAAACGCCGGAGGACGAAGGAGATACCCCGGAGAAAGAAAACCCCGACGACTCGGAGGGCGAGTCCGGCAATGCAGGCGACGGAGACGTCCCCGACAACGCCCAAGTCCTCGACGACGGGGAGACCGGCGCTACGGGAGGCGGAGCCCTGACCTTTATGGAGGGAAGCGGTTGCAGCCTGAACCCTACCGCGACCGGCAGCGCGGGCGGAGCCCTGGTCTGGGGCTTAATGGCGACCCTGCCCCTGTGGCGGATGCGCCGCCGTTAGCAGCTCCATCCTGGTTCCGGGTACGAAAGGCCTTCCGCGCGGCGGAAGGCCTTTTTTTTCGCCGCATCCCGCCCTTCACCCCACGCCGCGCTCATCGCGCCTCGCCCGCGACTCGGTCCCCGAAGGCCGCCCGCACGCCGGGATGGAGGATCTCTCCCGCCGCGACGTTGACGGCGCTCTTCAGGACCCGGTTCGCCGACAAGTCTTCCAATCTCCCCATTTCCGCAACCTGAAGGACGTAAGGCAGGATGGCCCGCGACAGGACCTGCGAGGCGGTGCGGCTTACCAGGGCGGGCATGTTCGCAACGGCATAGTGGATGACGCCGTAGCGCCGGTAGACCGGATGCGAATGGGAGGTGGGCCTCGTGGTCTCGGAGGCGCCGCCCTGGTCGACGGCGACGTCGACCAGCACCGAGCCGGGCGCCATGCGCTTGACCATCGCGCGGCGGATCACCTTGGGGGCCTTCGCGCCGGGGATGTACACCGCCCCGACGGCGAGATCCGCCCCGCGCAACGCGCGTCCCACGCTCTCGGGGCTGGAGGCCTCGAGCTTCACCGCCGGGAAATTCCGCGCCCAGAAAGCCAGCGCCTCGGGCTTGAGATCGAGGACGGTGACGCGGGCCCCCATCCCAGCCGCGACCTCCGCGGCCGCGCGGCCGACGCTGCCGCCGCCCACCACGACGACCGAGGCCCCCTCGGAAAAATCCGTCGGCGAGAGCAGCACGCCCTTGCCGCCCTGATCCGTCTGCAAAAAATGCGCGCCGACCACCACGCTGAGGCGTCCGGCGATCTCGCTCATCGGCCTGAGCAGTGGCGTGGCGGCGCCGACCATCAGGGTCTCGAAGGCCAGGGCCTCGACGCGGGATTTTTGCAGGGCTCGCACCAGGCGCGGATTCGCGGCGAGGTGCAGGTAACAAAACAAGCGGAGGCCCGGACGGAAGTAGGGAAATTCCTTGGGCAGGGGTTCCTTGACCTTCACCACCAGTTGCGCGCCCGAGTATAGGGCGCGCGCGTTGGCAGTAAGCGCGGCGCCGGCCCGGCGGTAGTCGGCGTCCGGATACCCGCTACCCGTCCCCGCGCCGCGCTGCACCAAGACCCGGTGCCCCGCGCGGACCAATTCGGCCACGGCCTCCGGCAGGAGGGCGACGCGGCCTTCGTGGTCTTTGATCTCCTTGGGAATACCGACGATCATGGAGAGATTTTAGCCCAGCGGCGCCGGAATGGAGAGAAGGAAATTTCCATGGACTTCCGCGGACCCGGCCGATAGCGTGGCAGGACTATGCGACGATTCCTCATACTCCTTCTACTATTGTTGTCTCTTCCCGCAAACGCCTCGGCCGCCGCGCCCAACCCGACGAAGGCCCCGAGCGCCATCCAGGCCTTGTCGGTCTATCCCGCCGACATCCGCCAGGCGACCGTGGGCGTCCTCGCCTATCCCGGGACCCTGGTGCAGCTCGCCCAGATCCAGGCGAAGACCGGCGCCGCCTTTCGGAGCTTATTGGCGACCGCCCCGCAGGACACGCAAAAAAAACTCTGAAGGCTGCTGCGCTATCCTAAACTAGTGGAAGACCTGGCCGCCTTCGGACCCCAAACCGGCAAATCGGTGAAACAGATCGACGCCGCCTATCCCAAGGAATTGCAGCCCATCGCCGCCGACTTGGCACAAAATCACTATGACCTGCTGCGCAAGACCGCCGACCTCAATCGGCAGGCGGGGCAGGAGTTCCGCCAAGCGCTCCAAACGCTGCCCGATCCGGCCCAGAAAAATTTCCAGACCGTCGCCGCCCATTCTGAAATCTTCCACATCCTCAGCCAAAGCCTGCAGCTCGACAAAGCCGCGCCCGACTCCTTCAAAAAAGACCCCAAGCCCCTCACCCAGAAGGCGCAGGCCTTAGCCCAGCAATTGCAGCAGGCCCCGACGGCGGCGCATCCGGAAAACTGGAAGGGATCGCCCCAAGACGACCCCAAGGCGGTGGCGGCCTTGCAAAAAGCGGCGACGCAATTCGAAAAGCAGAACGACGCCGAGCTCGACGAGGACCCCAACCCGAAGGGCGCGGTGCAGGCCAACGTGGGTTTCACGCCTTACTCCTCGGTCTTCGTTCCCGTCGGCTGGGCCTATCCCTTTTGGTTCGGTTGGCCGGATTGGGATCCCTATCCCTATTGGTGAGCCGGCCGGGGCGGGCGCGGCAAATACCCAAAAATTTAAAGGCACTCCTGCTCGTAGTTGATCAAGCTGGAGTAAAAGCGAAACGACGGGTGCTTCTCCTGGATGTATTCGCGTTCCCAGTCGTTTTTGAAGAAGATCATCGGATAGCCGCGGACGTCGTAGAAGACGTGCGAGCTGTAGTAGCGCAAAAACTCGTCCATGGCCTTGGGATCTTCCGCGTGGAACCAGCGCGACACCGAGTAGTTCATGGGCGTGAAGACTGCATCCGCCCCGTACTCGTTGAGCAGGCGAAACTTCACGACCTCCAGCTGCAGTTGCCCGACGACGCCGATGAAGGTCTCGGAGGTGTTCTTGCGGCGGAAGATCTGCGAGGTACCTTCCTCCGAGAGCTGCTCGAGCCCCTTTTGCAGCTGCTTGTTCTTGATCGGGTTCTTCAGCTCCACCCGCGAGAACAGGTCCGGCGAAAACTGGGGAATCCCGACGAACTTCAATGCCTCGCCTTCCGTCAAGGTGTCCCCGATGCGCAGGTTGCCGCGGTCGTGGATGCCGATGATGTCGCCCGCGTAGGCCCGGTCGACGTTCTTGCGCTCCTGCGACATGAACTGCAGCGCGTTGTTGATCTTGAAGTCCTTCTCCTGCCGCACGTGGTAAACCGTCATACCCTGGACGAACTCCCCGCTGCAGACGCGCAGGAAGGCGCAGCGATCGCGATGCTTGGGATCCATGTTCGCCTGGATCTTGAAGACGAGCCCGCTGAATTTCTCCTCGTCCGGCCGGACCTGCCGGCCCTCCGCCTGCCGCGGCCGCGGCGAGGGCGCGTAGCGCGCGAAGGCATCTAGCAGCTCCTGGACGCCGAAGTTGTTGACGGCCGACCCGAAAAAGACCGGGCTCAAGTTCCCCGAGAGGAATTTCGCCTCGTCGAAGTCGTGCCCCGCCCCGCAGAGCAGCTCGAGGTCGTCTTTCAGTTTGTCGAGCCACTCGGCCCCGACGCGCTCGCGCAGGGCCGGATCGTCCAAGTCCGAAAAGACCTCCTGCTGGAAATCGCGGGTGAGCTTCCCGGGCTGGAAGAGGCGGATCTTTTTCTCCATGAGGTCGTAGACGCCCTGGAAGCGGCTCCCCTGCCCCACCGGCCAGGTGACGGTGAAGCAGGGCAACTTGAGGACCTGCTCGACCTCGTCGATCAGCTCGAAGGGATCGCGGCCCTCGAGATCGACCTTGTTCATGAAGGTGAGGATGGGCAGGTGGCGATCCCGGCAGACCTGGAAGAGCTTCTTGGTCTGGGTCTCGATGCCCTTCGAGGAGTCGATCACCATCAGGGCGCTGTCGACCGCGGTGAGCACCCGGTAGGTGTCCTCGCTGAAGTCCTCGTGGCCCGGGGTGTCGAGGAGGTTGAATTCCTTGCCACCATAGGAAAACTGCATGACCGAGGAGGAGACGGAGATCCCGCGCTGCTTCTCGATCTCCATCCAGTCGGAGGTGGTATAGTGCTGGGCGCGCTTGGCCTTGACCATCCCGGCCATGTGGATGGCGTTGCCGAAAAGCAGCAGCTTCTCGGTGATGGTGGTCTTGCCGGCATCGGGGTGCGAGATGATCGCGAAGGTCTTGCGGCGGCGGATCTCGTGCAGGATCTCGGGGCTGAGCGGGCTCATGCCCGGAACCTAGAAAAATGCGGGACCGAACACAACCCTTTTGGTGGCAACCGAAAACGCCGGCGGCTTCGCGCCGGACCCTCCCGCATGGCTATTTGGGGCAAGCCTTCGTCGCGCCGGTGGCGCAGTCGTCCTGCCAGGTGCCCTTAGAGGTCTGGCGCTTCTCGGCCCGAATGCAATCGGGATCGCTGCTGCCCTCTTCGCAGAACTTTTGCGTGTTGGCGGGCCCCTTGTCGTCCTTGGCGCTGACGCCGCGGTTGCCAACCGGATCGCCGACTGCGAGCAGAGCTCCGTCACCCCACAAGTTCG